>DATBXZ010000001.1:0-5472 GCA_036513995.1 Solirubrobacterales bacterium
GGTCACGAGCCCGACTTCCTTGTCGGAGCGCTCGAGCTCGTGCAGCAGCGTCGTGATCAGCCGCGCTCCGGTCGATCCGAGCGGGTGCCCGAGCGCCATCGCGCCGCCGTTGACGTTGACGCGGTCCATGTCCGGCTGCAGCTCCCGCTGCCAGGCGGCGACCACCGAGGCGAAGGCCTCGTTGATCTCGACCAGGTCGATGTCGTCCATCGTCATCCCGTTGCGCTCGAGCAGCTTCTGGGTGGCGGGGATCGGGCCGGTGAGCATGATCACCGGGTCGACGCCGACCGTCGTCTGGTCGTAGATCCGGGCCCGCGGCTTCAGCCCCAGGGCGTCGGCCTTCTCACGGGTCATCAGCAGCACCGCGGCGGCGCCGTCGGAGACCTGGGAGGAGTTGCCGGCGGTGATCTTGCCGTCCTCCTTGAAGGCGGGCCTGAGGCCGGCCAGCGCCTCGATCGTGGTCTCGCGCAGCCCCTGGTCGGTCATGTAGGTGTCGCCGTTGACCTGCATCGGGACCATCTCCCGCTCGTAGCGGCCCTCCTCGGTCGCCTTCGCCGCGAGCTGCTGGGAGCGGACGCCGAATTCGTCGAGCTCCGAGCGCGGGATCTCCCATTTGTCGGCGATCATCTCGGCCGAGAGGCCCTGCGGGATCAGGTCGTAGCGCTCCATCAGCTCGGGCGAGAAGGGCGAGCCGTGCTCCTTCATCACCTCGTAGCCGTCGGCGAAGGAGATATGGCCCATGTGCTCGACTCCGGAGCCAATCGCGACGTCGTGGACGCCGGTGGCGATCAGCGCCGCGGCGAAGTTGACCGCCTGCTGGGCAGAGCCGCACTGGCGGTCGATCGTGGTCGCCGGCGTCTCGATCGGCAGGCCGGCCTCGAGCCAGGCGTTGCGGCCGATGTTGACCCCCTGCTCGCCGAACTGCTGGGCGCAGCCGGTGACGACGTCGCCGGTCTCGGCCGGGTCGACGCCGGAGCGCTCGAAGACCTCGCCATAGACCTTGGCGAGCAGGTTCGAGGGATGGAGGTCCTTGTAGTAGCCCTTCTCCGGATGGCCGCGCCCGATCGGCGTCCGTACCGCCTCGACGATCACGACCTCACGCCCACCGAACTTCCCGCTGCCGTTCTCCGCCATCGCCCGCTCCTTCGATTGACTGGTCAGTCAGCCAATTCTACGCCACCGCCACTCGAGCGCTTCACGTGATAGGAACCCCGCTTCATGAGCGCTAACCAGGGGTACGAGAGTCCGGGGATCGCGGGGAGCGGGGCGATTGCCACCGGTCTCGCCGCCGTCTCGACGATGACGGGAGACACCATCCTGCTGGCCCGCAGCGAGGCTTCGGCCTGGCGAGCCGAGGAGAAAGTGGTCGCCGCCTGCGCCAAGATCGAGGGCGCCGAGCCCTCGCGGCTGCGAGTGACGACCGACCCCAAGGATCTCTCCGACTGCGACGTGATCGTCGAGGCGATCGTCGAGGAGGTGGGCCCCAAGGGCGAACTGCTCGCAACCATCGTCGAGGCCTGCCCCAACGCCGACCTGGCCACGACCACCTCCTCCCTCAGCATCGCCTCGATTGCGGCGGCGGCGGGCACCGACAAGCTCTTCGGCCTCCACGTCTTCAATCCGGTGCCGCGGATGAAGCTGATCGAGGTCTGCTTCCCCGACGGCGCCGCTGCCGCTCGCGAGCGCACCCTGGCCTGGTGCGCGGCGATGGGCAAGACCGCGGTCGAGGTCCCCGACCAGGCCGGCTTCGTCGTCAACCGCCTGCTCTTTCCCTACCTCTTCGAAGCCGTGCGGCTGATCGAGCGGACCGGCATGGAGGCGGGCGAGGTCGACACCTGCATGAAGCTCGGCGCCGGTCACCCGATGGGCCCGCTGGCCCTGCTCGACTTCGTCGGCCTCGACGTCTCCAAGGCGATCGGCGACGCCCTCTACGCCGACAACGGCGAGGCCGCCAGCCAACCGCCGGGACTAGTCGTCGAGATGGTCGGCGAAGGCAAGCTCGGCCGCAAGTCGGGCGCGGGTTTCTACGACTACAGCTAGGCCTACTCGGCGTTAGCCACCTTTCGCTTTCCAGACAGGTCCCAGATCACGTCGGCCTCGGAGATGTTCTGACGGCGGGCGATGATCTCGATCTCCTCCCAGGGGAGCTCGGCCTCGGGAAGCTCGTCCCAGCGGGCCAGGTCGAGGGCCTCGATCGAGCCTCTGAGAGCGGGGCCGAGGTGTTCCTCGGAGCGCAGCAGCGCCCTCAGGACCTCGAGCTGCTTGTCGGTCAGGCGAACAACCCACATGCGGTACCTCCAGCGTTCGGCGAGTCGCGGGTTGCTCGGAGAAATTAGGCCGCGGGACGGACGGAACCGCTGATCCGGACCGCCTCGATCCGGTTCTCCCGGACCGCCTCGACCCTGATCGTGTAGCCGTTGGACCTGATCGAGTCGCCGCGCTTGGGCAGGCGGCCGAGCTCGCCGAAGACGTAGCCGCCGACCGAGTTGTAGGCGTCGCTGTCGACCGGCAGCTCGATGCCGGCGTCGGCGAGGTCGCCGAGCGAGACGTGGCCGCGTACGAACCAGTCGCCGTTGGTGAGCTGGCGCAGGGCCGCGGCGCGGGGGTCGGTCTCGTCCTCGATCTCGCCCACCACCTCCTCGAGGATGTCCTCGACGGTGACGATCCCGACCGTGCGCCCGTACTCGTCGACGACGACCGAGAGCGAGGTGCGCTGCACCTGCAAGTCGTGCAGGAGATCGTCGAGCGGGCGGGTCTCCGGGACGATCAGCGCATCGCGGATGACGCTCTCGATCCCGGCCTCGGGACCGTCGCTCATGTAGAGGCGGGCGAGGCTGTTGTTGTGGACGATCCCCTTGACCCGGTCGGCGTTGTCGTCTTCGATCACGACCAGGCGGGTGTGGCCGGAGGTGACGCAACGGCGCAGCGCCGCCTCGACCGTCTCCGAGGAGTCGACCGTGATCACCGCCGGAATCGGTGTCATCACCTCGCGCGCCTCCTGCTCGTGCAGGTGGAAGACGCCGCCGAGCATCCCCGCCTCGCCCGGGTCGAGGGTGCCGCCGAGGCGGGAGCTGTCGATGATCTGCTTCAGGTCCTCGGCGGTGTGGTGCTCTTCGAGGTCGCCGGGGTTGACGCCGAAGAGGCGGACGATCCCGTTCGAGATCCAGCTCAGCCCCTTGGTCACCGGCGCCGTCGCGACCCGGAACCAGTTCAGCGGCCGCGAGACCCGGCGCGCCGTACGCTCGGCGTTGGCAATCGCCAGCATCTTCGGCACCTGCTCGCCGACGCTGATGTGGATCGCGGTGACGAGGATGAAGGCGATCGCCAGCGAGAGGCCGGCGGCGACCCCATGCGAGAGGCCGCCGAAGACCGGCTCGATCAGCTTCGAGAGCGAGGGCTCGCCGAGGAAGCCGATCCCGATCGAGGCGATCGTGATCCCGATCTGACAGGCGGAAAGCGATTCGTCGATCTTGTCGAGCTGCTCGACCACGGCCTCGGCCCCGGATTCGCCTTCCTCCGCCAGCTGTTCGATTTTGCCGCGGCGGCTGCGGACCAGCGCGAACTCGGCGGCGACGAAGAAGCCGTTGATGGCGATCAACAGCAGCAGGAGGACGAGCAGGAGGACGCTCATCGGCTATGCGGCCCGGTACTTCGGGCTGGGACGTCCTCGGCCATTCGGCGATTGGAATATAGCTGGCCCGCCCCCCGCAGCTTTTTCGATAAATGCAATATTGAGCAAATAATGCGCGTCGCAACGCTCAGCGAGATGCTCGAAGAGGTCGTCCGCCTGGGCGAGGCAACGGGCATGGAGAACCACGCGCACGAGTTGCGCGGGGAACTGGAGGGAAGGCTGGCGACGGTGCGCGCCGCGCTCTCCGGCGCGGCGAGCCCGCGGGTGATCGCCCTGGAGCGGCTCGACCCGCCCCGGGTCGCGGGGTTCTGGATCCCGGAGATGATCTCGATCGCCGGCGGCGTCGACGTGGCCGGCGACCCCGGGCTGAACCCGCCCGAGGTCGGTTGGGGGGAGCTGGAGAGCCTCAACGCCGCGGTCGTGATCGTGATGCCCGACGGCTCCGTCGAGGACGCCCACGCGCAGGCGATGGAGCACTGGGAGCGGATCGCCTCGCTCGGCGCCGAGCGGGTCTTCGCGGTCGACTCCACGGCCGCCTTCTCCGAGCCCGGCCCACGCCTGGTCGACGGCGTCGAGCTGCTCGGCCACCTGCTGCATCCGGACCTGATCGACCCCCCCGGCAACACCGCCTTCCTGGCGCTCAAGGCGCCCGTCACGCGCCCCCCGCTGGGCAACTGACAGTCGCCAGGATCAGGCGACGGCGAGGGCGCCGGCGACCGAGACGACGGCGACCGCCGCCATCACGATCAGCTCCGCCTGCCGGTGCTGCCGTCCCAGCTTGCCCCGCTCGCCGGCGACGATCGCGAGCGCACAGACGACGCCGGCCACGAGTCCACCGAGATGACCGCCGATGCTGATGTTGGCGGCGCCGAAGGTGAAGGCGAGGTTGATCACGATCAGGAACCCGAGCTCGCCCGCGAGCGCGTTCATGCCGCGACCGCGGGCAATCACGAAGGCGGCACCGATCAGGCCAAAGACGGCCCCAGAGGCGCCCAGCGTAAAGGCAGCCGGGTCGGTCAGGAGCAGCGCGCCAAAGGCGCCGGCCAGCAACGAAGCGAAATAGAGAGCGACGAATCGGATGGTCCCGAGCGCCGGCTCGAGCAGCCTGCCGAGGAGAAAGAGCAAAAGCATGTTGAAGAAGAGGTGGGGAAACAGGCTTTCGTGCAGGAAGCCGCCGGTGACGAGCCGATACCATTCGCCGTTCGCGACCGAGACTCCACGCAGAGCGAAGTCGACGATGACCGAGCCGTTTGGGTTGTTCAGCCCGCCGGGGCCTCCGGCGATCTCGATCAGATATGCAACGACGTTGATCGCTATGAGGACGATCGTCGCCGGAAAGGCGCCGAATCGACCGCCGCCTCCACCCACCCCCTGTACGACTTTGGTCCGCTGGCGCATGCACTCCGGGCAGCGCATCCCGACCGGGGTCGGGGTCATGCAATCGGGGCAGATCGGCCGCCCGCAGGAGGAGCAGGAGACGCGGGTCTCGCGGTCGGGGTGGCGGTAACAGGTCTCGGCCATTGCGATGGGCAGCCTACAATCGGCGCCGATGGAGCCCGCCAGCCCCGCCCGCCTCTACGCGACGTTGGTCGGCGCCGTCCTCTTCGTCGGCGGCATCGTCGGCTTCTTCTTCGACCTCTCCTGGGTCAACTACCTCGAGGTCGCGACCGGGGCGCTCGGACTGCTGCTGGCCGGCTCCGCACCTCGCCCCTACTCCCTGGGCATCGGCGTGATCTACCTCGGGCTGGCGGCCTGGGGCTTCTCCGGCGGCGAGGAGTGGCTGCGGTGGCCGCATCTGGCACTGGGCCTGCTCGGCCTCGCCGCCTTCGCGGGCACGCCGG
>DATBXZ010000002.1:0-2485 GCA_036513995.1 Solirubrobacterales bacterium
CGCCGGCAGCGGCGCCGAGCCGGGGGCGGAGAGCTGGGCGGCGATCTTGCCCTGGATCGCGGCGACGTCGCCGTCGAGCTCTTCCTCGTGTTCGCCGATCCGCGCCAGCGCCGCGACCCGCTTGCCCCGGGCGGCCACCAGCGCCTGCTGGTGGCTCTGCAGCGAGGAACGGGCGGTGGCCAGCGCCTGCTCTTCGGAGGCGATCGCGTCGCGCGCCGTTTCGATCTGGTCCTTGGTCGTGCGCAGGCGGTCGACGATCCGCCGCACCTGGTCGCGCAGTTCGCGCACGCGCCCGACCACGGCCTCGTCCATGCCGTGCAGGCGGTCGAGGTATTCGGCCCGGGCGGCGAGGTCGTCGACGCCGCTGGCGCCGACGATGACGCTGAGTACGTCCGGGCTGCCGGTCTCGTACATCGCCACCAAGCGGTCGCGCAGGGCGCCGAGAGCCCGTTTGAGGCGGGAGCGCAGTTCCTCGAGGTGCCCCTTGGCGACGTCGAGATCGGCGACCGCGCGGTCGAGCTCGGCCTGCTTGGCGGCGAGCCTGGTGCGCACGGCTTCCTCGCGGCCGCGGATCGCCGCCACCTCGCCGGTGAGGCGGTCGATCTGGTCGGCGTAGCGGGAGATCGTCGTCGTCAGCACGCCCTTCTTGTCGCGCACCTTGTCGAGCTTGGACTGCTTGGCTTCGAGTTCGGACTGCAGGCCCTGGGCCGGCGCGGAGCCGGCAAAGAGCAGAAGGCAGAGCGCCGCGGCGGCCAGGGAGAGGGCCACCACGACGGATCGGTTCCGTCGCATCGTTCCGAGGCTAGCCAAGCCCCAAATTCGCCCTGAGACGTTGGTCACACCTGCAATCGGGCTTGCGATCAGGCCTGGCGGGGCGCGTTCTCCACCCGCAGCAGGGCGCGGTCGGCCTCCTCCTCCATCTGCAGGGTGGTGTGCTCGATCCCGAACCCCTCGTGCAGGATCAGCTCGAGCCGGCGGCGGACCAGGTCACGATCGCAATCGCGGGCGACGACGACGTGGGCGGCAAGGGCGCCGAAGCCGGCGGTCACTGTCCAGACGTGGAGGTCGTGGACGGAGCGCACTCCCTCCTCCCCGCAGATCGCGGCGCCGATCCGGTCGACGTCGAGGCCGGCCGGCGCCGCCTCCATCAGGACTTCGAAGGGCTCCTTGATCAGCCGCCAGGAGGAGGCGAGGACGAGGGCGGCGATCAGCAGGCCGACGATCGGGTCGACGATGTCGGAGCCGCCGAGCAGGACGAAGCCGCCGGCGAGGACGACGCCGAGCGAGCCAACGGCGTCGGCGAAGCTGTGTCGGAGCACGCCCTCGAGGTTGATGTCCTCGCGCTGGCCACGGGCGAGGACCCAGGTCGCGGCGAGGTTGCCGGCAAGCCCGAGGGCGCCGAGGGCGAGCACGCCGGCGCCGTCGATCGCCGGCGGATCGGAGAGGCGGCCGATCGCCGCCCAGGCGATGCCGGCGCTGACCGCGACCAGGAGCAGACCGTTGACCAGCGCCGCCAGCACCTCGGAGCGCTGGTAGCCGAAGGTGCGCTGGCCGCTAGCCGGCAGCGAGGCGAGGCGGGCGGCGATCAGCGCCAGGACGATCGAGCCGACGTCGGAGAGCAGGTGGCCGGCGTCGGCCAGCACCGCCAGCGAGCCGGTGAGCAGGCCGCCGACCAACTCGGCCAGGAGCAGGACGGCGTTGATCGCCAGTGCGATCCACATCCGCCGCCTGCTGTCCTCGCGGCGGGCGTCCAGCGCGTGCGAATGCCCGTGCGGTCCGTGCACGGTCCGAGCTTACGCCGGAACCGGCTCCTTCTTCTCCGCCATCGCCTTTGCCGCCACTTCGGCGCCGAAGCCGAGGCGCTCGGCGTAGTCGCGGGCCTGCATGCGTGAGATGACCATGCGCTGGATCTCCGCCGTGCCCTCGAACAGCTGGTAGATCTTGGCATCGCGGAAGAACTTCTCCAGCGGGTAGTCGGTGTTCCAGGCGTCGGGGCCGACCAGGTCCATCAGCGTCGTCGTCGCCCACATTGTCACGTCGCCGGCCTTGAGCTTCGACATCGAGCCCTGGCCACCGGTCATCGGCATCCCGTTGCGGCCCATCCAGGCAGCGCGCTGGACCAGCAGCCGCGCCGCTTCGAGCTCGGTCGCGACGTCGGCCAGCGTCTGCTGCACACGCTGCGTCTGCAGCAGCGGCGTGCCCGCTTCGGACTGGCCGTCGAGGTATTCGAGAGTCCACTCGTAGGCGGCCTGGCCGATCCCGAGCGCCGAGGCCCCGACCAGCGGCCGGGTCACCTCGAAGGTCGCCAGCGCGTCGGCGCCGCTCGATTTCTTGCCTTCGCGGCCGCGCTGCAGCTTCTTCTCCAGCTTCTCCTCGCCGCCGAGCAGGTTCTCGACCGGGATCCGGCAGTCCTCGAGCACGATCTCGGCCGTGTGCGAGGCGCGGATCCCGAGCTTGGTCTCCTTCTTGCCCTGGGAGAGCCCCG
>DATBXZ010000003.1:0-3099 GCA_036513995.1 Solirubrobacterales bacterium
CCCCGCCGATCGACCTGCCCGAAGACGAGGTCTACGAGAGCGGCGTCTACGGCGAAAACGGGCCGCTGACGGCGAAGGACCCGGTAGATCTGGCCCGGGTCGCGATTGGCCAGGAGCGGCTGCTGGCGACGCCGCTGCAGATGGCGATGGTCGCCGCCGCCGTCGGCAACGGCGGCAGGCTGATGAAGCCGCAGATCTGGAAGCGGGTGGTCGACCCCGACGGTCGCACGGTCGAAAAGCTCGACCCCTCCGAGTACAGCCAGCCGGTCTCTTCGCAGACCGCCGAAGAGCTGACCACGGCGATGGAAGGAGTGGTCCGCGAAGGGACCGGCACCAACGCGGCGATCTCCGGGGTCCCGGTGGCGGGCAAGACCGGCACGGCGGAAACCCCCGGCAACAAAGCCTGCGGCGGCGGCAGCGACGAGAACCAGGCCTGGTTCATCGGCTTCGCCCCGGCGGAAGACCCGCAGATCGCGATCGCCGCCTCGGTCGAGTGCACGACCCAGTTCGGCAACGACGTCGCGGCGCCGATCTTCCGCGACGTGGCGGAAACGATCCTCAACGGCGAATGACGTGACTCGACCATCCACAGGAGGAGGCGGCGGTGCCTGAAGTGAGCGAGGGAAGTGTCGTCGACGGGCGCTACCGGGTTCTGAGCCGGCTCGGGACCGGCGGCATGGCCGACGTCTGGCTGGCCGAAGACACGCACCTGCAGCGGCAGGTGGCGCTGAAGGTCCTGCACCGCCGCTTCGCCCAGGACCGCGAGTTCGTCGAGCGCTTCCGCCGCGAGGCGGAGTCGGCGGCGGGCCTGCAGCACCCCAACATCGTCTCCGTCTTCGACCGCGGCGAGTTCGAGGGCACCTACTACATCGCCATGCAGTACGTCGAGGGTCCGACGCTGAAGGCGCTGATCGACAGCGGCCTCACCCCCGAGCAGGCGGTGGCGCTGATCCGCCAGGTGCTGGAGGCGGCCCGCTTCGCCCACCGCAACGGCATCGTCCACCGCGACCTGAAGCCGCAGAACGTGATCGTCGACGGCGAGGGCAAGGCGGTCGTGACCGACTTCGGGATCGCCCGCGCCGGCGTCTCCGAGATCACCCAGACCGGCTCGGTGATGGGGACGCCGCACTACCTCTCGCCCGAGCAGGCGCAGGGCTTCGACGTCACCGCCGTCTCCGACCTCTACTCGATCGGGGTGATCCTCTACGAGGCGCTGACCGGGCGGGTCCCGTTCGAGGCCGACTCCGCCGTGGCGGTGGCGATGAAACAGGTCTCGCAGACGCCGCTACGGCCGAGCTCGATCAACCCCCGTGTCTCCCCGGCCCTCGACGCCGCCGTGATGCGGGCTCTGGCCAAGGACCCCGGCGAGCGCTTCCAGAGCGCCGACGCCTTCATCGCCGCCCTCGACGCCGCCCTGAAGGAGCCGGGGGCCGGTGACGGCACGGCTGACTTCGCGGCGCTGCCACCCGCGGTCGCGGTCCCGGTCGAGGGCGAGGAGGAGCCCGACCCCGACGAGCAGGCGCGCAAGCGCCGGCGCCGCTGGATCGCCGCCGCGATCGTGGCCGTCCTGGTCGGCCTGCTGGTCGGCCTGGCTCTGACCCGCGACACCAGCACCGAAGTGCCGGACGTGACCGGCAATCAGCTCAACGTCGCGATCGCCCTGCTCCAGCAGGACGGCTTCTCGGCCGCGGTCGGCAAGCGGGTCAACCGCGAAGTACCGGCCAACACCGTGCTCGAGCAGGACCCGGCGGCCTCGCCGCCCGGCGACCGGGCCTCGCTCGACTGCTCGTTCCTCACCTTCTTTTGCTCGAAGCCGCAGGTGTCGCTGACCGTCAGCAACGGCCCCGGCAGCGGCAACGTGCCGGCGACCGCCGGGCTGCCCCGCGAAGAAGCGAGCGAAAAGATCGAAGCGGCCGGCTTTGGGGTCCGGGTCGAAACGGTCAACTCGGCTACGGTCGAAGAAGGCCTGGTGATCCACTCCGAACCGCCGGCCGGCCAGACCGCGACCCACGGCACCGACGTCACCCTCTTCGTCTCGACCGGGCCGAAGCAGGCCAAGGTCCCGGTCCTGGTCGGCAGCCAGCGCCGCCTCGCGGTGCAGCAGATCCGCGGGCGTGGCCTCACCCCCAGCGTCTCCGAAGAAGAAAGCGACTCGCCCGCGGGCGAGGTGATCAGCCAATCGCCGAGCGCCGGCAGCGAGGTCGAAGCGGGCTCGACCGTGACCATCGTCGTCTCCTCCGGCAAGAAGCAGGCGAAGGTGCCGAACGTGATCGGCAAGCTGCGTGCGGAAGCGGTGCAGGCCGTCCGCGGTGCCGGCCTCAGCCCGACCGTGGAAGAAGAAGAAACCGAAGTCGAAGGCAAGGTGGGACGCGCGATCGACCAGTTCCCGCCGTTCGGCTCCGAGCTCGAACCCGGCGAAACCGTGACGATCGTCGTCGGCAAGCGGGCCGCGGCGCTGCCGGAAGAAGAAGAATGAGGGTCGCGGTCCTCTCCGGCGGGCGTTCCTCCGAGCACGACGTCTCGCTGCGCTCCGGCGCCTCGGTCGCCCGCGGGCTGGAGGCCGGCGGCCACGATGTGGTCGCGGTGACGATCGAGCGCGGCGGGCGCTGGCTCGGCGACGGGCTGCCACTAGCGTTGACCCCGGGCGGCGGCCTGCTCGACGCCGACGCAGTCTTCCCGGCTCTGCACGGCGCCTTCGGCGAGGACGGCAGCGTGCAGGGGCTGCTGGAGTGGCTCGACGTCGCCTACGTCGGCTCCGACGTGCTCGCCTCGGCGATCTGCATGGACAAGCTGACCCTGAAGCGCCTCTTCGCCTCGCGCGACATTCCCCAGGTCGAGTTCGCGGCGGTCGGCGAGGACGGCTGGCGGCGACGCTGCGAGGAGATGGGGCCGCCACTCTGGGTCAAGCCCTCGCGCATGGGCTCCAGCGTCGGCATCAGCAAGGTCGAGGATCTGGCGAACCTCGAGGCCGCGGTGGAGCTCGCCCTGCGCCACGACCCGCGGGTGATCGTCGAGGCCTCGGCGAGCGGCCGCGAGGTCGAGTGCTCGGTGCTCGGCAACGAGTCGCCGCTGACCTCGCCGCCGGGCGAGATCGTCGTC
>DATBXZ010000004.1:0-6589 GCA_036513995.1 Solirubrobacterales bacterium
AAATCGAGCGAGAAAGCGACGCTGACCGCGCGCATGATCGATCGCCCGATCCGTCCGCTCTTCCCCAAGGGCTGGCACTACGAGACCCAGCTGGTCGCGATGCCGCTGTCGGTCGATCACGTCAACCCCTACGACATCCTCGCCATGAACGGCGCCTCCGCGGCGCTGGCGATCTCCGAAGTCCCGGTCGCCAAGCACGTCGGCGCGGTCCGGGTCGGCAAGCTCGAGGGCGACTTCGTCGTCAACCCGCCCGAGGAGCGTCACGAGGAGCTGGAGCTCGACCTGATCGTCGCCGGCACCGACGAGGCGATCCTGATGGTCGAGGCCGGGGCCAACGGCGTCAGCGAGGCCGAGATCCTCGACGCGCTCGACATCGCCCACGGCGAGATCAAGAAGCTCGTCGCCGCGATGGCGGAGCTCCAGGAGAAGGCCGGCAAAGAGAAGATCCAGCACGAGGAGCCGGAGCTCGACAGCGGTCTGCTCGACCAGATCCGCTCCGAGTACGGCCAAGCCCTGGTCGATGCGATTGCCACCGAGGGCAAGCTCGAGCGCTACGAGGCGATCGACAAGGTCAAGGATGAGGTCGTCGCCAAGTACGCGCCCGAGAACGACGATGCCGAGCGCGTGGCCGAGGTCAAGGCCGCCTTCGGCGCGATCGAGAAGGACACGATCCGCAAGGCGATCGCCGTCGACAAGAAGCGCCCCGACGGTCGCGCCCAGGACGAGATCCGTCCGATCGAGTGCGAGGTCGACATCTCCCCGCGCGTGCACGGCTCCGCCCTGTTCACCCGCGGCGAGACCCAGATCCTCTCCAACGTGGCCCTGGGCACGACGCGGATGGACATGCGACTCGACACGCTCGGGCTGCAGACGACCAAGCGCTTCTTCCACCATTACAACTTCCCGCCCTTCTCGGTCGGGGAGGCGGGCTTCATGCGCGGCCCGAAGCGGCGTGACATCGGTCACGGCGCCCTCGCCGAGCGCGCTCTGGTGGCGACGATTCCCGACGAAGAGTCCTTCCCCTACGTGATCCGCGCGGTCTCCGAGACGCTCGAGTCCAACGGCTCCTCCTCGATGGGCTCTGTCTGTGCCTCCTCGATGGCCCTGCAGGCCGCGGGAGTCCCGGTCACGGCCCCGGTCGCCGGAGTGGCGATGGGTCTGATCAAGGAGGGCGACGACTACATCGTCCTCACCGACATCGCCGGCGTCGAGGACCACCTCGGCGACATGGACTTCAAGGTCGCCGGCACCAAGGACGGGATCACCGCCCTGCAGATGGACATCAAGATCACCGGCGTCACCTTCGAGATCCTCGAGGACGCGCTGGAGCAGGCGCTGAAGGGCCGCCAGTTCATCCTCGGCAAGATGGCCGAGGCGATCGACGGGCCGCGGGAGAAGCTCTCCAAGCACGCGCCGGCGATCGAGTCGATCAAGATCGACCCCGAGAAGATCGGGGCGGTCATCGGCAAAGGCGGCGAAACCATCCGCGCCCTCTGCGAGGAGTTCGAAGCTGAGATCGACGTCGAGGACGACGGCACGGTGCGGATCTACGCGCCGACCGGCGAGCTGGTCGACGCCTGCGTCGCCCGTATCGACTCGATGACCCGCGAGGCCGAGGTCGGCGATCGCTACAACTCCGCCAAGGTCGTGAAGACGACCACGTTCGGGGCCTTCGTCGAGCTCGTCAAGGGCACCGACGGACTGCTCCACATCTCCAACGTCAAGCCCGGCGAGAGGGTCGACTCCGTCGACGACGTCCTCACCGCCGGCGAGGAGATCGACGTCACCGTGGTCGAGGTCGACAAGGAGCGCGGTCGGATCGGACTGCGTCTCTCCGACGACCCGTCGGTCGCGGGCAAATCGCCCGAGGAACTGGCTTCGGTCGGCTCCGGCGACGGTGGGCCCAGGCGCAACGGCGGCGACCGCGGCGGTCGCGAGGGTCGCCCCCGTCGTGACCGCGAGCGGCGCAGCTAAGCGTTGAGCGCACCCCAGCTCACCGAGTTGGGCTCGGGCGTCCGGGTCGTGACCGAGGAGGTTCCCTCGGTCCGGTCCGTGGCGCTCGGGCTCTGGGTGCGCACCGGCTCCCGCAACGAGACGCCGGCCCAGGCGGGCGTCTCCCATTTCTTGGAGCATCTGCTCTTCAAGGGAACCGCGCGCTACTCGGCGATCGAGATCTCCGAGCGCTTCGACGGCCTCGGCGCCTCGATCAACGCCGCCACCGGCAAGGAGACCACCCACCTGCACGCCCGCTTCCTCGACGAGCACACCGAGGAGGTCTTCGACCTGCTCTCGGAGATGCTGCTGGCACCGACGTACCCGGACATCGACTCCGAGCGCCAGGTGGTGCTGGAGGAGATCGCGATGTACGACGACGAGCCGCAGGACCGCGTCCACGACGTCCTCGCCGAGGCCGTCTTCGGCGCTCACCCGCTGGGGCGGCGCGTACTCGGCGAGCCCGAGGTGATCGCCTCGATCCCGGTCCCGGACATCGAGAGCTACCGCCATGCCCGCTACGCCGGCCCGGAGATCGTCGTCGGCGCCGCCGGCCACCTCGACCATGCCCGCATCGTCGAGTTGGCCGAGCGCTTCGTCACCGCGCCCGGGGAGGGCGGGGGAGTCGCGCCCGACACCGCCCTCGACGGCGGCGGCCGGCTCTGCTTCCACGCCAAGGAGACCGAGCAGTACCACATCTGCTTCGGTGCGCCCGGCCTGCGGCGCGACGACCAGCGTCGCTACCCGCTCGCCGTGCTCGACTCGATCTTCGGCGGCTCCACCTCTTCCCGATTGTTCCGCGAGGTGCGCGAGAAGCGCGGCCTCGCCTACTCGGTCGGCTCCTACAACGAGCAGTTCACCGACCAGGGCCTGGTCGCCACCTACGTCGGCACCCGCGAGGACAACGTCGAGGAGGCCTGCGCGATCATCGGCACCGAGCTCGCCCGGCTGCGCTCGGAGCCGGTCTCGGCCGAGGAGCTGACCCGGGCCAAGGAGAGCGTCAAGGGCCGCCTCGTCCTCTCCTCGGAGTCGACGGCGGCGCGGATGACGCGGATCTCGAGGGCGACGCTGTTCGGGCTCCCGATCGAAAGCCTGGACGAGATGCTGGCCAGGGTCGACGCGATCGAGGTCGACGACCTGACCGAGCTGGCTTCCGAGCTCTACGGTGCCGAGTCGCTCTCCGCCGCCTGCGTCGGCGCCGACGAGGACCTCTTCCGACAGGCGCTGGCACCGGTCAGCGAGAGCCTGGTCGCCGCGTGATCCAAGTCGCGGTCGCCGGCGCCGCCGGGCGCATGGGCCAAGCGGTCTGCGCGGCGGTCGAGGCCGCCGAGGACACGGTCCTCTCCGGCAAGGCCGACCCGGCACTCGGCATCGAGCTGGCCGAGCTGCTCGGCGAGGCCGACGTCGTCGTCGACTTCACCGTTCCCGAGACCGCGCTCGGCAACGTCCGCGCCTGCCTCGAGGCCGGCGTCCACACGGTGGTCGGCACCACCGGCTTCGACCTCGATGCCGCCAGGACCATGGCCGAGGCGTCGAGCGCCAACTGCTTCGTCGCCCCCAACTTCGCGATCGGTGCCGTCCTCCTGATGGAGGCGGCGCGGACGATCGCCCCGCACATGCCCGAGTGCGAGATCGTCGAGCTGCACCACGATCGCAAGCTCGATGCGCCGTCCGGCACCGCCAAGCGCACGGCCGAGCTGATCGGCGCGGCCGGCGGCAACGTCCACCGGCCGATCCACTCGGTGCGGTTGCCGGGCCTGGTCGCCCACCAGGAAGTGATCTTCGGCGGCGAGGGGCAGACGCTGGCGATCCGCCACGACTCGATCGACCGCTCCTCGTTCATGCCGGGCGTGCTGCTCGCCGTGCGCAGGGTGGCGGCGCTGCCCGATCGCTTCACGGTCGGCCTCGAGAAGCTGCTTTTCGATGCCTAGCCGCCGCGACTGGGTACCCTGGCAACGATGAAGCAGCCGATACAAGGGGTTTTGACGGCGATGGCCACGCCGTTCGACGAGGACGGGGAGGTCGACCACGGTGCAGCCCGCGGCCTCGCCGCTCACCTGCTTGAACACGGATCGCACGGACTGGTCGTCGGCGGCAGCACCGGCGAGTGCCCGACCCTGACCGACCGCGAGACGGTCGAGCTGCTGGGCGCGGTCCGGGCCGAGGTCGGCGACGACGTCCTGCTGATCTGCGGCACCGGCACCAACGACACCCGCCACTCGCGCGAGCTGACGAAGATGGCGGCAGCGGCAAGCGCCGACGCCTCCCTCGTCGTCGCGCCCTATTACAACAAGCCCAACGCGGCCGGCCTGCGCGCTCACTTCGAGTCCGTCGCGGCAGCCGTTCCTGAGCTGCCGATGGTCGTCTACAACATCCCTTCCCGGGTGGTCATCAACATGCCCCCCGAGCTGCTGGCCGAGCTGGCCACGGTCGACAACATCGTCGCCGTCAAGCAGGCCAACGACGAGGAGCTCGGCCCGATCGAGGGCCTGGCCGTCCTCGCCGGCAACGACAACACCTTCCTTCGCGTGCTCGAGTTCGGCGGCGCCGGCGGCATCACCGTCGCTTCCCACGTCGCCGGTCACCACATGCGCGAGATGTGGGACGCAGCCCAGGATGGGAACATCTCCCGGGCCCGCGAGATCGACGCCGAGCTGACCCCTCTGTACGAGGGCCTTTCGGTGACCACCAACCCGATCCCGATCAAGGCCGCGCTGGAAATGCTCGGCCTCGTTTCGGAGCGGATGCGGCTCCCGCTTGTTCCAGCGGACGCCGAGCAACGGGCCGCGGTCAGAGCCGCGCTGGAGGGCATCGGCCTTCCGGTCGCCCGATAACCAACTTCAGAAGAGAGTGAGTGACTAGTGCCAAGTAAGAAACTCCGAGTGCTGCCGCTTGGCGGCCTCGGCGAGATAGGCAAGAACATGACCGTGATCGAGTACGACGGCAGGATCGTCGTCGTCGACACCGGGTTGATGTTCCCGACCGCGGAGATGCACGGGATCGACCTCGTCCTGCCCGACTTCTCCTACCTGCGCGACCGCGCCGACGACATCGAGGCGATCGTGCTTACGCACGGCCACGAGGACCACGTCGGCGCCCTGCCCTACGTGCTGCGCGAGATCGGCGAGCCGCCGGTGATCTACGGCGGCCTACTGACGATCGGCATGGTGCGCTCGAAGCTCGACGAGCACAAGCTCTCCGACGCGCCGCTGCAGGAGCTGCCGGCGGGGGAGAAGGTCCAGTGTGGGCCCTTCGGTCTCGAGCTGGTCCACCTCGCGCACTCGATCCCCGACATGCGTGGGGTCCTGATCACGACCGAGGTCGGCTCGATGCTGATGACCGGCGACTACAAGTTCGACCAGACCCCGGTCGACGGCCGCCCGGCCGACATCCCGCGCCTGGCCGAGATCGGCCGCGAAGGGCTGCTGCTGCTCTGCGGTGACTCGACCAACGCCGACCGCCCCGGCGTCGCCCCCTCGGAGTCGAGCGTCGGTCCGGCCCTGCTACGCCAGTTCTCGCAGTGCCGGGGACGGATCATCGTCACCTCCTTCGCCTCCAACATCCACCGCGTCCAGCAGGTGATCGACGCGGCGGAGAAGCTCGACCGCAAGGTCGCCCTGGTCGGCCGCTCGATGCGCAAGAACTTCAACATCGCCTCCAACCTCGGCATCGCCAAAGCTCCCTCGGGGATCTTCATCCAGCCGCGCGAGATCGAGAACTTCCCGGACGAGAAGGTCGTCGTCATCTCCACCGGCAGCCAGGGCGAGCCGCTCTCGGCGCTGCGACGGATGGCCAACAACGACCACCGCGACGTGCAGCTGCACTCCGGCGACACGGTCGTCTTCTCGGCCACGCCGGTGCCCGGCAACGAGCGCGCCGTGAACGAGACGATCGACCGTATCTACGAGATCGGCGCCACCGTGGTCACCGCCAAAGACGCGCCGATCCATGCCTCCGGCCACGGCTGGCAGGAGGAGATCAAGCTGATGCTCAACCTGACCAAGCCGCGCTACGTGATGCCGGTGCACGGCGACCACAAGCGGTTGCGGCTGCACTCCGAGCTGGCCGAGGCGGTCGGGGTGGACCCGGCCAACATCTTCCGCGGCCGCAACGGGCTGCCGCTGGAGATCGACGGCAACGGGGCGAGCTTCGGCGAGGACATCCACGCCGGCACGATGTACGTCGACGGCGTCAACATCGGCGACCCCGACGACGCCGCCCTGCGCGACCGCCGCGAGATCTCCGCCGACGGCATCTTCATCGTCGTGGTCACGATCTCCAGCGACGACGGCAGCGTCGTCGCCGACCCCGAGGTGATCTTCCGCGGCGTCGCCTTCCTCGAGGAAGCGGATGCCCTGGTCGAAGAGCTCAGCGACCTGGTCGAAGACCAGCTCGAAGAGGCGGCGGACGCCGGCAACCGCGAGTCGCACCTGATCGAGGAAGACCTGCATGACGCCGTCGGCAAGTTCGTCTTCCAGCGGCTGAAGCGGCGGCCGATGATCCTGCCTGTGGTGATCGAGGTTTGATTCGTTGGCGGGGCGGGGGAGGGGTTGGGTGACCCTCCCTCGGAGACCGCCGCGCAGCTGATCGAGCCCCG
>DATBXZ010000005.1:0-2031 GCA_036513995.1 Solirubrobacterales bacterium
TGCACGACACCTACGGCTTCCCCTACGACCTGACCAAGGAGCTGGTGGCCGACGAGGGCCTCTCGGTCGACGACTCCGGCTTCGAGGAGCTGATGGAAGAGCAGCGCACGCGTGCGCGCACCGGCGCCGCCACCGCGCACGGTTCCGAGGACTCGCACGAGAAGGTGACCGCCTTCGTCGCGACGGCGCCGCCGACCCGCTTCGTCGGCTACGAGACGCTGCGAGCGACCACCGGCCTCGCCGCCGTCCAGGGCGACGACGGCCGCGCCCTGGCCAAGCTCGAGGAGAGCCCGTTCTATGCCGAGGGCGGCGGTCAGGTCGCCGACTCGGGTGTGCTGCGCTGGGCCGGGGAGGAGGCGAAGGTCGTCGACGTGATCCGGGTCGGCGAAGACCAGGCGCTGGAGATCGAGCCCAGCGGCGGCGCGATCGAGCCGGGTGTTGCCGTCGAAGCCGTGGTGGACCGCGAGAGCCGCCACGCGACGATGCGCAACCACACCGCCACCCACCTCCTGCACGCGGCGCTGCGCGAGCGGCTCGGCACCCACGTGCGCCAGGCCGGCTCCGCCGTCCGCCCCGACAAGCTGCGCTTCGACTTCACCCACGGGCAGGCACTCAGCCCCGGGGAGCTGCGCGACGTCGAGGATCGCGTCAATGAGTGGGTCAAGGCGAGCGCGCCGGTGCGCTGGATGAACATGGAGCGGGCCGAGGCCGAGAAGCTCGGCGCGATGGCGCTGTTCGGCGAGAAATACGGCGAGTGGGTGCGGGTGGTCGAGGTCGAGGGCGTCTCCCGCGAGCTCTGCGGTGGCACCCACGTCGCCAACACGGCCGAGGTCGGCATCTTCAAGATCTCCTCCGAGGGCTCCAGCGCCGCCAACGTCCGCCGCGTCGAGGCGATCACGGGGCCTGCTGCGATTGACTTCTTCCGCGAGCGCGAGCGGCAGCTGCGCGAGGCCGGCGAGCTGCTCGGCAACCCGCAGGATCCCCTCGGCGGCGCCCGTCGCGCCGCCGAGCAGCTGCGCGAGGCCGGCGCCGGCGCCGAGCAGGTGCAGCGCCAGCTGGCCGGCGAGGAGGCCGACAAGCTCGCCGCCGCCGCCGAGCAGCTCGCCACCGCCGGGCCCGGCGACGCGGTTGCGCTCGTCCTCGGCCGGGCGACGCCGAGCAACCCCAAGCAGCTGCTCGAGATCGCCAACCGGATCCAGTCGAAGTTGGGCGGCTCCGCGGCCGTGGTGCTGGGTGGTGCGGAGGGGGAGAAGGTCGGCCTCGTCGCTCTCTTCTCGAAGGAGGCGGTTGCCCGCGGCATCTCGGCCGCGCAGACGATTCGCGAAGCGGCGCCGCTGATCGGCGGCGGCGGTGGCGGCCGCGACGACATGGCCCAGGCCGGCGGCCGCGACCCGGCCAAGCTCGACGAGGCGCTCGCCGCGGCGCGGGCCGCGATCGAGCGGGAGCTCTCCTAGCCCGATGCGCGTGCTCGCCCTCGACCACGGCACGGTGCGGATCGGTTGCGCCCTCTCCGACCCCAGCGGCACCCTGGCGACGCCGCTGCCGGTAATCGAGCCGCCGGAGGCTCGGGCGGTCGCCGAGCTGGTCGACGAGCACGGGGTCGAGCGGGTCGTCGTCGGCCTGCCGCTGCACCTCAGCGGCGAGGAGGGGAGCCAGGCCGCCCTCGCTCGCACCTTCTGCGCCGAACTGGAAGCGATGCTCTCCGTTCCGGTCGAGACTTACGACGAGCGCCTGACCACGAAGATGGCGGACGCGACCCGGCGGGGGGGCGCGACGGGCGCCCGCGACTCGATCGCCGCCGCCCATCTCCTCCAGGCCTACCTCGCCGGCCGGGCGGCGATCGAGGAGCGGGCCGATGACTGACGACTGGATGGCCGACGACCCCTTCGCCGAGGCGGATGACCCGGCGGCGCGCGAACGCGAGCAGCGCCGGCTCGAGCGCGAGGAGAAGCGCCGGGGCCGCGATGCCAAGCGAGCGGCAAAGGAGGGGGGTGCAGGAGGGGATCCGGGGGATGACTCGCCGTCGCAACA
>DATBXZ010000006.1:0-4610 GCA_036513995.1 Solirubrobacterales bacterium
GGCGCCCACTTCCGCGACCCCGCCTTCGGCGACCTCGAGGGCGAGCGGATCGGGGCGATGTGGCGGATGCTGACCGGCCGCGCCACCGACCTGGTGATCGAGCTGCATGAGCACGACGCCGACGAGGAGACCGGCCGCGCCCACTGGATCGCCCACTACACCTTCTCCACCGGCCGCCCCGTCGTCAACGACATCCAGGCCAGCTTCCGCTTCGACGAGGCGGGCCGGATCGTCGACCACGTCGACGAGTTCGACTTCCGCCGCTGGGCCAAGCAGGCCCTCGGCGCCAAAGGCACCCTCGTCGCCCTGCTGCCGCCCCTGCGCGCCAAGGCTCGCGCCCAGGCCCTCGGCCAGCTCGAGGACTTCAAGCGCGACGAGACCGGCTCCAGCATCTAGCGCCCTCCTCGTCCGCCCCTCCTTCCGTCGGCGAGTTATGCGAACGTATGTTCGTGCGCTGGGACGAACAGCGAGTCGAGAACGACCTGCGGTTGCCGGGAGTCGGCGACGGCACCGTCACCCGCACCTTCGACGCGCCGGAGGCGATGGGCATCAACTTCCACGAGGTCCGCGCCCGCTCGGCGCTGAACCACGTGACGGGAGGGCGCTACGGGTTCGACTGGACCATCAACCCGTATCGAGGATGCAGCCACGCCTGCGTTTATTGCCTCGAGGGCGATACGCCGATCCTGATGGCGGATGGGACCACACGGCCGTTGGCAGACATTCGTGTCGGAGACGCTGTCTACGGGACCGTTCGCCGTGGTTCTTATCGTCGCTACGAGATCACGCAAGTGCGGGCTCACTGGATGACGCGCAAGGCGGCCTACCGGGTCGTGCTCGAAGATGGCACCGAGCTGGTCGCGAGCGCCGATCACCGCTTCCTGACGGACAGGGGATGGAAGTACGTGACGGGGGCGGAACAGGGGCCGATGCAACGGCCCTATCTGACTCTCAATAACAAGCTGATGGGGATTGGCTCTCTTGGGCCCCCGGTAGAGGAGTCGGAGGAATATCGCCGCGGCTACCTCTGCGGAATGATTCGCGGCGACGGGCATGTCGGCTCTTATTCGTATGTTCGACCGGGTCGCTCCTCATTCGACGTGCATCGTTTTCGGCTCGCTCTGACGGATTCGGAGGCGCTGCACAGGTCCCGTGACTACCTGGCGAGCGCCGGCGTTCACACCACTGAATTCCAGTTCCTCAAAGGCAATGATCGGCATCGACCGATGAGGGCAATCCGGACGTCTTCGCGTGGAAACGTCGAGCGGGTCCGAAGCTTGATTCGCTGGCCAAGCTCATCCAGCGACGAGTGGTCCAGGGGGTTTCTGGCAGGGATCTTCGATGCGGAGGGGAGTTGCAACGGCGCTCTGCGGATCTGCAACAAGGACAGCGAGATCATCGACAGAACGGCTGAGGGGCTACGCCGACTGGGCTTCTTGGTCACGATCGAGAAGGCGAGTGCGATTGGGGCTCGCAACGTCCGGCTGCTCGGCGGCCTGCGTCAGCAGATGCGTTTGTTCCAGAAGATCGACCCGGCGATCTGTCGCAAGCGGTCGATAGACGGCATCGCGATCAAGTCCCAGGCCAGGTTGGGGGTTGTCTCGATCGAGCCGCTTGATCGTCAGGTCGAGATGTACGACATCACCACGGGGACCGGTGACTTCATCGCCGACGGCGTGGTTAGCCACAACTGCTTCGCCCGGCGCACGCACACCTATTTAGACCTCGACGCCGGTCGTGACTTCGAGCGTGAGATCGTCGTCAAGGTCAACGTGCCGGAGCTGCTGCGGGCGGAGCTGGCGCGGCCGAGCTGGAAGCGGGAGCTGGTGGCGCTGGGGACCAACACCGATCCCTACCAGTGGGTCGAGGGCCGCTACCGGATGATGCCGGAGATACTCGAGGCGCTGGAGGCGGCGCGGACGCCGGTCTCGATACTGACCAAGTCGCCGCTGGTGATGCGCGACCTCGAGATCTTCGAGCGGATGGCGCAGAAGAACCTGCCGGTCTCGGTCAACCTCTCGGTGCCGACGCTCGACGAGAAGGCGTGGCGCGCCACCGAGCCGCACACGCCGAGCCCGGCCGCCCGCCTCGACGCCGTCGCCACGCTGCGCCGCCGCGGCATCGACTCCGGTGTCCTCATCGCCCCGTTGATGCCCGGCATCAACGATCACCCCGACCAGGTCCGCCCGATAGTCGAGCGCGCCCGCAAGGCGGGGGCGACCTTCCTCGGCGGCGTCGCCCTCCACCTCCGCGGTGAGGTCAAGGACGTCTTCTTCGCCTGGCTGGAGGAGAAACGCCCCGACCTGCTGCCGCAATACGAGCAGCTCTACAAGGGCCGCGCCTACATGCAACCGGCCCAGCGCAAGCACACGACCCGCGCCCTCGAAGGCTGGGGCCGCGGCCGAGCCCGCACCACTCCACCGCCGCGAGCGACCCCCAGGCCTGGTCCCGAAGAACCCTCCCAAGGCGCTCTCTTCTAGCCGTTGGCGGAAAGCGCAACTCCGGGTGGGTGGACCGGGGGGAGAGGCCGAGAACGAAAACCTCGCCCGCAGGCCTCTCCCCCCGGGACAGGCCCCGCCCGGCCTAGCCGCCCTCGTCCAATTGGCTGAACAGGCACTCCGTTGGCTCTTTGTCGTCGCGGAAGCTGTGAAACCGGGCCCCGTGCCGGATCCGCCCGGCCGCCGCGTGGTCATAGCCGACCTCGATCACCAGCTCCGGCCGCAACTCGACCCACTCGAGGTCGCGCCCGCCGGTCCAGCGGCTCGGTTCGGCGCCGCCGCGCTCGCCCGTCTCCAGCGGCGCCAGCATTGCCCGCATGCTCCGTTTCGCCGCCGCGCTGAAGCCGGAGATGTGGCCCACGGAGCGCAGCTTCCCACCGTCGTAGAGGCCGAGGATCAGGGAGCCGACGGTGCCCTCCTCTTTGCCCGGCCGCCAACCCATCACCACGCAGTCGATCGTGCGCTCGCGCTTCACCTTCGCCATCCCCTTGCGCTTGCCGGGGATGTAGGGGGCGTCGAGCTGCTTGGCCATCACTCCCTCGATGCTGCCCAGCCACCGCTCCGCCTGCTCGGTGTCTGGGGTCAGCGGCGTCAGCTCCAGCCCCGCCGGCCCCGCGATCGCCTCCAGCCGCGCCCGCCGCTCGGCCAGCGGCGCGGCCAGCAGCGACTCGTCGCCCTCGGCCAGCAGGTCGAAGACGATGTAGCCGGCCGGGATCTCCTTCGAGAGCAGATCGATCCGCGACTGGGCCGGGTGGATTCGTTCCTGCAGGGAGTCGAATTCGAGGTTGCCGTCGGCGTCGCGGATCACCAGCTCGCCGTCCAGGACCCAGCGCCCTGGCGCGAACTTCAGCTCCGGGAAGTAGCGGGCCAGCTCTTTGCCGCCCCGCGACTGGATGTAGGCCTCCTCGCCATCGACGAAGACGATCGCCCGGAAGCCGTCGAGCTTCGGCTCGTACGCCCACTCCTCGCCGAGCGGCAGCTGTTTGCGGGTCAGCGCCAGCTGTGGCTTGATCGGCGGTGAGAGGGGAAGGGACACGCAGCCTGGAGGGTAGGGCTCACCCGCTCGCGCCGGCCCGCTCGCGCCGGGCCCGGCTCTCGCGCGGGTCCGGTATCGGCACCGCCGCCAGCAGTTTCTTCGTGTAGTCGTCGCGCGGGTGCTCGCAGACCTGGTCGGCCGTCCCTTCCTCGACGATCTTGCCATTGTGCATGACCGCGACCCGGTCGGAGATGTGGCGGACGACGCCGATGTCGTGGGCGACGAAGACGTAGGTGAGGCCGAGCTCGTCCTGAAGGTCGTCGAGCAGGTTCACGATCTGCGCCTGGATCGAGACGTCCAGGGCCGAGACCGGCTCGTCGGCGACGACCAGCTTCGGTTTCAGGGCGATCGCCCGAGCGATCCCGATCCGCTGCCGCTGGCCGCCCGAGAACTCGTGCGGGTAGCGGTCGTAGTGCTCGGGGGAGAGGCCGACCCGCTCCAGCAGCTCCTGCACCTGCGTCCGCAGCTCACGCCCCGAGGCGAGGCCCTGCAGCTTCAGCGGGTCGCCGACGATCTGGCCGATCCGTTTGCGCGGGTTGAGCGAGGCTTGGGGGTCCTGGAAGATCATCTGCATCTGCCGCCGCAGCGGCCGCATCTGCCGCCGCGAGAGCCCGGCGATCTCCTGCCCCTCGAAGCGGACCGACCCGGAGGTCGGCGCCAGCAGCTGCAGCATCGCCCGGCAGACGGTCGACTTGCCGCTGCCGGACTCCCCGACCAGGCCGAGCGTCTGGCCGCGGGGGACGTCGAAGCTGACCCCGTCGACGGCCCGCATCTGGTCGACCTCGCGGTTGATCAAGAGGCCCTTCTTGATCGGGAAGTGCTTGACGAGGTCGGTGACCTCGACCAGGGGCTCGCCGCTGGCCATCAGGCCGGTGCCTCCAACCCGATCTGGCCGCCGACCTGCCGCTTCGCGCGCTTGGCCTCGGGGCCGAGCCAGCAGCGATCGCAGTGGGAGGGGGCGTCGGCAAGCCGCGCCTCCAGCGCCGGCTGCTCGGTGCACTTGGCGAACTCGTGCGGGCAGCGCGGTCGGAACGAGCAGCCCCGCGGCAGCGAGAGCAGCGACGGCGGCGCGCCGC
>DATBXZ010000007.1:0-7730 GCA_036513995.1 Solirubrobacterales bacterium
AGCCCGTAGCCGCGGATCGCGACCAATGGCCGGGTCAGGCGATCGCCGAGGGCGGCGGCGGCGAGGTCGGCGCCGATCGCCGAGCCGCCCATGCCGCAGACGATCACCCCGGCCGCGTCGGCTGACTCCAGGCGTGCCGACTCGATCCGCCAGAGGGCGTCGCGCAGCTGGTCGGGTATGCCGAGGACGTCGTCGATCATGGTCGGTCGGTCATCTCTGAGCCGGGACTCTCTCACCCCGGCCGATGACGGCTCCGGCAAGCTCTGCCCCTGCCTCAACGGTAACGTCCGGCGCCAGCACGGAGCCGCTGACCCTGGCGCCCTCGCCGACGGCGGCGCCTGCGAGCAGGACCGAGTCGCGCACCTCCGCCCCGGCGGCGATCCGGCAGCCCGGCGAGACGACGGCACGGGGCCCGACGGTCGCGCCCGCGGCGATCTCGCTGCCGGCGCCGACCAGCAGGCCGGGAGCGGTCGGCCGCACCTGGGTCGCGACCCTGCCCTCGAGGATGTCCCAGCTCGCCTGCAGGTAGCGCTCGGGGGTGCCGATGTCCATCCAGTAGCCGTCGAGGCGCAGGGCGCCGAGACCGTCGCCGACCAGGAGCGGGAAGACCTCGCGCTCGATCGAGACCTCGCGGCCAGGCGGGATCAGGTCCAGCAGCGAGCGCTCGAGGAAGTAGGCGCCGGCGTTGATCTCGCCCGGCACCGCCTCGCCGGTCTTCTCGACGAACTCGGTGACCCGGCCCTTACCGTCGACGCCGACCAGGCCGTAGGCGGCGGAGTCCTCGACCGGGTAGAGGGCGATCGTCGCCCGCGCCTCACGCTCGCGGTGGGCGTCCATCAGGGCGGTCAGGTCGAGGTCGGTGAGGACGTCGCCGTTGAGGGCGAGGAAGCGGTCGTCGAGGTCGTCGCCGAGCGCGTCGGCGGCGAAGCGGATCGCCCCCGCGGTGCCGCGCCGGTCGGGCTCGGTCACGTAGGTGAGCCGCACCCCCCCGTGCTCGCCCTCGCCCAGCACCTCCTGCAGGACATCGGGCAGGAAGCCACAGGCGAGCACCACCTCGGTCACCCCGTGCGCCCCCAGCCACTCGATCATGTAGGCCAGGAACGGCCGGTCGACCAGGGTCAGCGCCGGCTTCGGCACGTCGCTGGTCAGCGGCCGCAGCCGCGTCCCCTCGCCGCCGACTAAGACGATCGCCTGCACTACTCGCTGGCGGCCGGAGCCGGCGCCGCTTGCGCCTTGCCGATTCCCTCGTACTCGAATCCCGCGGCCACGAGCGCCCTGGGGTCGAGGTAGTTGCGGCCGTCGACGATCAGTGGCCGCGCCATCCGCCTGGCCACCTCGGCCCAGTCCAGCTCGGCGAACTCGCGCCACTCGGTGACCAGGACCGCGGCGTCGGCGCCATCGAGCGCCTCCAGCGCCGAGCCGGTCAGCGTCACCGAGGAGAGCAACTGGCCGGCGCGCTCGCTGGCGACCGGGTCGTAGGCGACGACCTCCGCCCCCTCGCCCTGCAGGCGCGCCGCCAGCACCAGGCTCGAGGCCTCGCGCATGTCGTCGGTGTCGGGCTTGAAGGCGAGGCCGAGCAGGGCCACGCGCTTGCCCAGCAGCGAGCCGAGGTGCTTCTCGAGCTTGCCGACCACGCGCCGCTTCTGCAGCTCGTTGACCTCGATCACCGCGTTCAGGAGCTGGAAGTGGTAGCCGGTGTTCCCGGCCAGCATCTTCAGCGCGGTCACGTCCTTGGGAAAGCAGGAGCCGCCGTAGCCGATGCCGGCGCGCAGGAACGAGGGGCCGATCCGCTCGTCGAGGCCCATCCCGCGGGCGACCTCGCCGACGTCGGCGCCGACCTCCTCGCAGACGTTGGCGATCTCGTTGATGAAGGAGATCTTGGTCGCCAGGAAGGCGTTGGAGGCGAGCTTGATCATCTCGGCGCTGGAGACATCGGTATGGAGCACCTCGCCGAGCGGCTCGTAGAGGCCGGCCACCGCGGCGGCGGCGTCCTCGTCGCCGGGGTCGGCCCCGATCACGACCCGGTCGGGGTGCATGAAGTCGGCCACCGCCGTGCCCTCCTTGAGGAACTCGGGGCAGGAGACGTAGGAGAGGCCGGGGAGGTCGCGGCGGGTCGCTTCGCCGGTGCCGGCCGGGACCGTGCTCTTCATGATCAGCACGTGCTCGCTGTCCGCGGGCAGCTCCTCGACCACGGCACGCACGCGCGAGAGGTCGGCATCGCCGGAGTAGGTCGGCGGCGTGTCGACGCAGACGAAGAGCAGCCGAGCCGCAGCGAGCAGCTCGGACATGTCGGTGGTGAAGGTGAGGCGCTCGGCGTTGCGGCGGACCAGCTCGCCGAGCTCGGGCTCGTGGATCGTCACCTGGCCGCGCGAAAGCGAGTCGACCTTGTCCTGGAGGATGTCGCGGGCGATGACCGGGTGGCCGAGCTCGGCGAAGCAGGCGGCCGTCACCAGGCCCACCCAACCGACTCCGATCACCCCTACCGGCTCTCGCTGCTCGCTCATCGCTTCTTCCCCCCCTGCTTCGGCTTTTTCTTCGGAATGATCACGTCGGCGGAGCGCGCGATCCCCACCATCTGGTCGTTGGTCAGGGTCTGCAGCAAGTCGTTGGAGACCCAGTAGGTGCTTTCACCGCGGTGCCAGGCGATCATCTTGACCCGGTCGCCGTCGACGTAGATCTCGTATTCGCGGCCGTGAATGGTCTTGGTCAGGCTCGGATTGTTGAGGATCGGCGGGTCCGACCAGCCCTGGATCCCCTGGATCCCGAAGTAGTGGGTGCCGTCGGAGAGTTCCAGCTCGCCGACCATCCGGTAGGCGGCGTGGCGTTCGCCATCGGTGTCCTTGAAGTGGTAGACGCGCGGATCCTGGATGTGTTCGTAGCTGTTGCTTTCCTGGTAATAGGCACCCGGCGGCAACCGGCTCGGATAGAAGACGGGGAAGCCGGCGCTGAGCTTGCGCGCCGCCGCTTCGCCCTCGGCTTCGCCCGCTTCGCGAGCCGGGACCAGGCCGTCGCTGCCGGGCGGCTTCGGCTTGGCGATGTGCGGCTTGACCGGCTTCGAACGCTTCTTGCCCTTCTTGCCACCCTTCTTCTTGCCGCCGCTGCCTTCGAGCGAGCCGCGCGAGCCGCCGCTGGCTTCGATCCCGAGGAACATGTTGACCGCTTCGTTGACCGCTTCCGGCGTCGTGTAGACGAAGCTCGGGCCCAGTTCGGCGGGGAAGTGGACCTCGTTGATCGTCGCGTTGCGGGAGGCTAGGAAGAGCTTCAGCACCTGCAACATCGTTTCCTTGTCGTTGACGTCAGATGTGGTGTATTTGGTGAAGATGTCGATCAGGCCGCTCTGGTCGAAGACCAGGTCCTGGATCGAGATCTGCTGACGGGCGGCGCTGATGAAGTCCTGCTGGCGCGAGGAGCGGACCAGATCCGTGTCGGTGTGGCGGTAGCGCACGTACTCCAGCGCCTTTTTGCCGCAGAGCAGCTGGTAGCCGGGCTGGATGTTGATTTCCGAGTACTGCTCGGAGGGCGGCAGGCCGGCGTTGGAGTGGAAGTAGCGACGGTCGACGTCGGTGTAGACGCAGCCGATCGCGTCGACGGCGCGGACGAAGCCGAGGAAGTCGACGTTGACGACGTGGTTGATCGGCAGCCCGGTCAGCTGCTTGACGGTCTGCAGGGTCAGTTTCGGCCCGCCGTAGGCATAGGCTTCGTTGAACTTGCCGGTGCCGTAGCCGGGGATTTCGGTCTTCAGGTCGCGCGGGATCGACATCACCGCTATCGCGTTGCGGTCGGGGTCGAGGCGCAACAGGATCGTCGTGTCGGAGCGACCCGAGTCTTCCTGGACGCCGGCCCGTTTGTCGGAGCCGAGGATGAGGATGTTCTCCGGTTCGCCGCCGTTGACCTTGCTCAGGTATTTGTGGAGCTTGCTGCTGTAGACGTTGTTGTGCGAAAGCGCGTGGGCGATGCTGTCGAGGTAGAGGAGGATGCTGGTCGCCGTCGCCGCGGCGGAGACGGCGACGATCAGGATCGAGGCCAGGGTGAAGCGCAGCCAGAAGCGCTTCGGCTTCGGAGCCGGCTCGGGGTCGCCCGAGGGTGGCGGCTTCTTGGGGACCCAGCCCGGCCCCACCGGCTCACTCATCGCTCGGCCGGCCCGGGATCGAGCGCAGGAACGAGTCCAGCGCCTGCCAGTAGGTCTCCAGCGAGGAGACCGAGACCCACTCCTCGGGCCCGTGGTGGCCGGCGCCGACCGGGCCGAACTCGACCGCCGGCACCCCCACCCGTAGGAAGGAGACGGCATCGGAGGCGCCGTCGCGGCCGACGCTCATCGGCTCGCCGGAATGATGGGCGGCCGCCGACTCGCGCAGCCCCCGCACGAACGGGGAGTCGCGATCGACCGTCGCCGGCGGACGGGTCAGAAGCGAGGTCGCCTCGATCCCGGCCAGGCCACGCACTTCGCCGAGGATGGCGGCGGGGTCCTGTCCGGGCAGGTAGCGGATGTCGACGTCGATCACGCATCGGTCGGGCACCTTGTTCAGCGCGTCCCCACCCCAGATCCGGCCCAGGTTGATCGAGGGGCGATCGAACAGCTCCGAGCTGTGCCTGGCAAACGGTAGCGACTCGATGCCGCGGAAGACGTCGATCGCGTTGAGCACGGCGTTGTCGCCGAGCCAGGGCGTGGCGCCGTGCGCGGCCCTCCCCCCCACCTCGAGCCGCAGCGCCAGCACCCCCTTGGCCTCGATCCCGATGTGGAGATCGGTCGGCTCGCCGGTGATCGCGAAGTCGCCGATGAAGCCGCTGTCGACGAGGTGGTCGGAGCCGCGTTCGGCCCCCTCCTCGGACTCCTCGTCGCCGACGATCCCGAGCCGGACCCGGACCGTGTCCTGGTCGCGCATCGCCGCGGCGGCGACCAGCATCGCCGCCAGGGCGCCCTTCATGTCGTAGGCGCCGCGGCCGTAGAGGCGGTCGCCCTCGATCCGCGGGTCGAACTGGCCGGGCAGGCCGGGCACGACGTCGAGGTGGCCGTGCAGGACCACGGTCGGCGCCTCTCGCGGCCCCACCTCGGCTTTGATCACCGGCAGGCCGCGAACCTCGTCGCGCTCGGCCTCGATGCCGCGCGCCTCCAGCCACCCCTTGACGAACCCGGCGGCCTCGGAGATCGCCTCGGGCTCAGAGGTCTCGTAGCCGATCAGCCGCTTGGCGAGGGCTACGAGCTCCCCGCTCATCCCTGCGCGATCGCGAGGAAGGCCTCCGCCCGGTCGCGGTCCTTCTCCGCCCGGGCGAAGTCGGCGCTTCCCTCGTCGTTCTCGGAGAGGCGCTGCTCGGCGTCGGCGAGCTGGTCCTTCAGCACCCCCGCGTCGAGGTCCTCCGGCGCGATCGCCTCCTCGACCAGCAGGCGGGCGCGGTTGCCGAACATCTGCAGCCAGCCATGGGCCTGGGCGTAGCGTTTCGTCTCCGAATCGGAGACGTGCAGGCGCAGCTCGGTCGGCTGCAGCGCCGCCAGCAGCGGCGCGTGGTTGGCGAGGATGCCGATTTCGCCGATCTCGGTGCGGGTCGAGACCTGCTGCACCTCGCCCTCGAAGACCTCCCCCTCCGGGGTCAGGACCTCGACGTCCAGCTTGTGCTCGGCCGCCATCTCAGGCCCTACGCCGCCGCCGCGGCCTTGGCGTTCTCGGTGACCTGGTCGATCGAGCCCTGCATGTAGAAAGCGCCCTCGGAGAGGTCGTCGTGCTGGCCGTCGAGGATCTCGCGGAAGCCGCGCACCGTCTCCGCCACCGGCACGTACTCGCCGCCGCGACCGGTGAACTGTTCGGCGACGAAGAACGGCTGCGAGAGGAAGCGCTCGATCTTGCGGGCGCGGGAGACCGTCTGGCGGTCCTCGTCGGAGAGCTCGTCGATGCCGAGGATGGCGATGATGTCCTGCAGCTCCTTGTAGCGCTGCAGCACCTCCTGGACGTCGGTCGCGGTGCGGTAGTGCTCCTCGCCGACGACGTCGGGCTTGAGGATCGTCGAGGTCGAGTCGAGCGGGTCGACCGCCGGGTAGATCCCTTTCTCCGAGATCGCGCGCGAGAGCGCCGTGGTCGCGTTGAGGTGGGCGAACACCGAGGCCGGGGCCGGGTCGGTGTAGTCGTCGGCGGGGACGTAGACCGCTTGGATCGAGGTCACCGAGCCGCGATCGGTCGAGGTGATTCGCTCCTGCAGTCCCCCCATCTCCGTCTCCAGCGTCGGCTGGTAGCCGACCGCCGAGGGCATCCGGCCGAGCAGGGCCGAGACCTCGGACCCCGCCTGGACGAAGCGGAAGATGTTGTCGATGAACAGGAGCACGTCCTGTCCGCCCTGCTCGCGGTAGTACTCGGCCATCGTCAGCCCGGAGAGGGCGACGCGCAGACGGGCACCGGGGGGCTCGTTCATCTGACCGAAGACGAGCATGGTTTTCTCGAGCACGCCCGACTCTTTCATCTCGAGCCAGAGGTCATTTCCCTCGCGCGAGCGCTCGCCGACGCCGACGAAGGCGGAGAGGCCCTCGTGCTCCTCGGCGATGTTGCGGATCAGCTCCTGGATCAGCACGGTCTTGCCGACGCCGGCGCCCCCGAACAGCCCGACCTTGCCGCCTTTGGCGTAGGGCGCGAGCAGGTCGATGACCTTGATCCCGGTCTCGAGAATCTCCTGGGTCGGCGTCAGGTCGGAGGCCTTGGGGGCGGGACGGTGGATCGGCCAGCGCTCGCCGTCTCCGATCTCCTCGCCGTTGTCGATCGGCTCGCCGAGCAGGTTGAAGATGCGTCCGAGAGTCTTGTCGCCGACCGGGACCGTGATCGGGCCGCCGGTGTCGGTGACGGCAGCGCCGCGCTGGATGCCGTCGGTCGCGTCCATCGCCACCGCGCGCACGCGGTCGTCGCCGAGGTGCTGCTGCACCTCGCAGACGAGCTGCGCCGGTTCGCCGTCGCCGTCACCGCGGGTCTCGATCGTCACCGCCGAGTAGATCGCCGGCAGCTGGTCGGGGAAGACGGCGTCGATGACCACTCCGGTCACCTGCTCGACGCGCCCTACGTTCGTTCCGTTAGTTCCGTTGCTCTCAGCCATTGGTTCCTTTTCTCGTCTGCAAGCTGTGTCGTCGCCTAACCGAGGGCCTCGGCCCCGGCGACGACCTCCAAGATCTGCTGCGTGATCTCCGACTGACGGACCCGGTTCATTTCGAGCGTCAGATCGTCCATGATCGTTTCCGCGTTCTCGGCGGCGTTGCGCATCGCGGTCATCCGCGCCCCCAGCTCGGAGGCGGCGGACTCGAGCAATGCCCGGTAGACCGAGATCGTCACGTACTCCGGGATCAGCCGGGAAAGAAGCTCCTCTGGTTCGGGCTCGAATTCCCACTGCGAGCTGGCCTGGGCGCTCTCCGCCGCGGTCTCCTGCTCGGCGTCGGACTCCTGCTCGGCGCCCTCGCCGGTCACCTCCGCCTGCTGCAGGGGCAGCAGGGTCTGGCGCCAGACGTGCTGGGTCAGCGGCGAGACGAAGCGGTTGTAGATCAGTTCCACCCGGTCGAGGTCCTCGTCGACGTAGCGGGCGGTCATCTCCTCGCCGATCTCGCGCGCGTTGGCGAAGGCGGGGCGATCGGTGAAGCCGATGTAGGAGCCGGTGATCTCCTGCTTGCGGAAGGTCAGCGCCGAGACGCCCTTGCGGCCAACGACCGAGAACGAGGGCTCGGCGCCCTCCTCGCGGACGCGGGCAGCGGCCCGCATGCCCTCGCG
>DATBXZ010000008.1:0-3084 GCA_036513995.1 Solirubrobacterales bacterium
ACTTTCGAAAGCAAAGCCACGGGTAGAATCCACCGATGGCAATCGCCGGATACGCGGAGAAGAACTGCTCGATCGCCCGACCGCTGGCCTTCCTCGGCGAGCGCTGGACGATGCTGATCCTGCGCGACCTGTTCCTGGGACGGCGCCGGTTCGACGAGTTCCAGGCCTCGCTCGGGGTCGCGACCAACGTGCTCAGCGCGCGGCTGACGACCTTGAACGAGGAGGGGATCGTCGAGCGCCGCCGCTACAGCGAGCACCCGGAGCGCTTCGAGTACGTGCTGACCGAGAAGGGGCGCGACCTGCAGCCGCTCCTCCTCGCGCTGCTCGCCTGGGGCGACCGCTACACGGCCGAGAACGGGGCGCCGCTCGAGGTCGTCCACGAGGACCACGCCTTCCACATGGTCCCGACCTGCTCGGTCTGCGGCGAGCCGATCGACACCCACAACGTCCACAGTCGCCCCGGCCCCGGCGCCAACGAGGAACAGCGCCGGCTCGCCCTGCGCCGCTTCCCCGCCGACCAAGCGGCCTGACGTGGCGCGCGCGCTGATCGTCGGCTGCGGTTGCAGCGGCCGCGCCCTCGGGTCCGAGCTGCTCGAGGAGGGCTGGGCGGTGCGCGGGACCAGCCGCGGCGAGGAGGGCCTGGCGCCGATCGAGGCGGCCGGGATCGAGCCGGCGCTCGCCGACCCCGACCGGGTTGGGACGGTGCTGGAGCTGGTCGGCGACGTCGCCGTCGTCTTCCACCTGCTCGGCTCGGCGCACGGGGATCCGGAGGCGGTCGCGGCGATCCACGGGCCGCGCCTGGAGCGGCTGCTGGAAAAGGTCGTCGACACGCCGGTGCGGGGCATCGTCTACGAGGCGGCCGGGAGCGTCGAGCCGGCACTGCTGGCGGCCGGAGCGGAGCTCGTCACCAGCGCCTCGCGCACCTGGCACATCCCCGTTGCTGTGATCGAGGCGGATCGCGCCGACCCGCCGGAAGGCGATGACCTCGGTGGCTGGTCTCAGAAAATGGCGGATCTCGCCCTGGGGCTGCTCTCGCCGGCCGGTGAAAGCAAATAGCTAAACTCGGATAGGAATTTAGGTAGATATCTGACGAGCGAGAGGGGCAGCTGATGGCGTTGCAACTAGGCGACGTAGCACCGGATTTCGAGGCCGACACGACCGCGGGCCGGATCAAGTTCCACGACTGGATCGGGGACTCCTGGGCGGTGCTGTTCTCCCACCCGAAAGACTTCACCCCGGTTTGCACCACCGAGCTCGGCTACATGGCGAGCATCGAGCCGGAGTTCGCAAAGCGCGGCGTCAAGATCATCGGCCTTTCGGTCGACCCGCTCGACAAACACGAGCAGTGGGTGGACGACATCGAGGCGACCCAGGGCGCGAGGCCGGACTACCCGATCATCAGCGATGCCGACTTCGCGGTCGCCAAGGCCTACGGGATGCTGGCGGCCGACGTCTCCGGCGATCCCGGCGATCGCACCCCCGCCGACAACCAGACCGTGCGCAACGTCTTCGTCATCGGTCCCGACAAGAAGATCAAACTCATCCTCGTCTACCCGATGACGACCGGGCGCAACTTCGACGAGGTGCTGCGGGTGATCGACTCGCTGCAGCTCACCGCCAAGCACAAAGTCGCCACTCCGGCCCAGTGGCAGCAGGGCGACGATGTGATCATCGCCGGCTCGGTCTCCAACGACCAGGCGAAGGAGATCTACCCGGATGGCTGGGAGGAGCCGCGGCCCTACATCCGCATCGTCCCGCAGCCGAACGGCGGCTCGAACTAGTCGAGGCGCCGCAGCAGGTCGCCGAGGATCCGCGCGGTCGCTCCCCAGATCAGCTGTCCCTCCACCTCATAGGTGGGGGTGCGGATGGGGACGCCGCGGCGGACCAGGCGACGCATCTCGTAGCTCTCGCGCAGCAGCTCCAGCGAGAAGGTGAGGACGGTCTCGACCTCGCTCGGGTTCGGCTGCAAGCCCAGCTTGGCCGGGTCGGCGACGAGGCCGACGAAGGGGTGGACGCGGTAGCCGGTGACGAAGGTCGAGACCGGGGCGAGGGCGCCGACCAGCTCGACCGCGGCGAGGTCGAGGGCGATCTCCTCCTGCGCCTCGCGCAGCGCCGTCGTCGCCAGGTCGGCGTCGACCTCGTCCTGGCGGCCCCCCGGGAACGAGATCTCGCCGGCGTGGCGGCGCAGGTCCGCCCGGCGCTCGGTGAAGATCAGCCCCGGTTCCCGCGGCCAGCCGTAGAGGGCCAGCAGCACCGCCGCGTCGGTGCCCCCGTGCGTTTCCATCGCCGCCGCGTCCTCCGGCGTCAGCAGCCGCTGGGCGAGGTCGCTCAAATAATTACCTGGACCGTGCCGCCGTCGACCGACCAGGCGGCACCGGCCACGTAGGAGGCGCGCTCGGAGCAGAGGAAGACGATCGCGCTGGCGATCTCGGCCGGGTCGGCGAGGCGGCCGATCGGGCGCTTGGCGCCGGCTTCGGCAAGCGCCTCGGCGCGGCCGGCGGCGCCGGACAGCGCCTGGGACTGGTCGAGCAGGCCGCCCGGCTCCATCCACATCTCCGATTCGGCCGGGCCGGGGCAGATCGCGTTGACGAGGACGCCGCTCCTGGCGTAACGGTCGGCGAAGAGGCGCGAGAGCGAGAGCTCGGCCGCCTTGGCGACGGAGTACTCGGGCATCGAGGCGGAGGGGCGCTTGCCGGCGGTCGAGCAGACGTTGACGACCCGGCCCCAGCCGCGCTCGGCCATCGCCGGGGCGACGGCGCGCATCGCCCGCAGCGGCGCCATCACGTTGAGCTCGTACTGGGCGCGCCAGTCCTCGTCGGGAACGTCGTCGAGGTCGCGCCAGGCGGCGATGCCGGCATTGTTGACGAGCACGTCGAGGCCGCCGAAGTATTCGGTCGCGGTGGCGAGCATGCGCTCGCCGGCGTCGGCGGCGGTGACGTCGAGGGCCAGCACCGCGGCGCGGCCGCCGGCCTTGGCTCCGGCCCCGAGGGCCTCTTCCTGGACCTCGCGCAGCCGCTCCTCGTCGCGGGCCACCAGCAGCACATTGGCGCCCTCGGCGCAGAGCCCGATCGCCGTCTCGCGACC
>DATBXZ010000009.1:0-2891 GCA_036513995.1 Solirubrobacterales bacterium
GCCCGCCTCGTCGCGCAGCTCCGCCTCGACCAGCTGCACACGCCGGCCGGGCCGCAGCACCCGGGCGCTGACCGCCACCGGCGCGATCGGCACCGAGCGCAGGATCTCGCAGGTGACGCGGCCGACCTGGAACTCCTCGGCGGCCTCCAGCCGCTCGATCTCCCGCCCCAGCAACGCCGCCGGCGGCCCTGCGTGTTGCGCTCCGGGGTCCCACGGCCCCCGCGTCAGCTCGGTCGCGACGTAACGGTCGCCGTCGGGCTCGTAGAAGGCTTCCGGCACGCGGTCATCCTAGGTCAGCTCCGCAGCGACGTCCTGCGTCACCGGCGTGTAAGGAAGTGGGCGTACCCTGGTGACAAGAGACGAAAGGAGAAAGATGGCGACGAAGGTCGAGAAATCCGAGCAGGAGTGGCGTCAGCAGTTGACCCCGGAGCAGTTCGAGGTGACCCGCAAGGGCGGCACCGAGCGCGCCTTCACCGGTCCCTACGTGGACGAGAAGAGCGAGGGCATGTATCGCTGCGTCGGCTGCGGCGCCGAGCTGTTCTCCTCCGACACCAAGTTCGACTCCGGCACCGGCTGGCCCAGCTTCACCGAGCCGGCGAACCTGGAGCACGTCGAGCTGCGCCCCGACAACGGCCTCTTCATGAAGCGGACCGAGGTCGTCTGCAAGGCCTGCGACGCCCACCTTGGGCACGTCTTCGACGACGGGCCGGCTGACAAGGGCGGCCAGCGCTACTGCATCAACGGCTGCGCTCTGGAGCTGGAGAAGAAGTAACGATCCGCCGGCGCCCGCTGGCGCCTACTGCTGGACGGCGCCGCCGGCACCGAGGTAGTTGAAGCGCACGGCCAGCGCCACCGCCTCGGTGCGGGTGTCGACCTCGAGCTTGCCGATCGCGTTGCGGACGTGGGTGTGGACGGTCGCCGGGCTCAGCTGCAGCCGCTCGGCGATCTCTTTCACCCGCAGCCCCTCGGCCAGCAGCTCGAGGATCTGGCGCTCGCGCGGGGAGAGCTCGAGCAGTTTCTCCACCTCGGAGGGCTTGCCGCCGGCGAAGTCGCCGCCGAGGAAGGTGCCGCCGCCGGTGACCGCTTTGACCGCGCGGGCGATGTCCTCGGCCGGAGCCGACTTGAGCACGTAGCCGGAGGCGCCGGCGCGCAGCGCCAGGGCCAGCAGGTCCGGCTGCGCATGGGCGGTGAAGATGATGACTTTGGTCCGCGGCCGGGCCTTGAGAACCTCCTTGGTGGCCTCGATCCCGTCGCGTTTGGGCAGCTCGACGTCGATGATGAGGACGTCGGGCTCGAGCTCCTTGACGACCTCGACCACGTCGCGGCCGTCGCCGGCCTCGCCGACGATTTCGACGATGCTCGAGTTCGCCATCCGCGCCTTGATCGCCTCGCGGACGATCTCGTGGTCGTCGCAGAGGACGACCCGCCTGGCCTCACGGACGCTGGCGTTCATGATGCCGGGCCGCGCTGCGGGCGTGACAGGCAAAACCGGGTAGGGGCACGGGAGAGTTCGACGCTCATTGCGGCGCAATTCTCTCAGGAGCGCCGTATTTATGCAAAGTTTTGGGTAGCGTGAACCCGCCGTCCCGCTCCTGCCGGTTCTCGATCAGCGCGATCATCGTCCTTCCCACGGCCACCGCCGTCCCGTTCAGCGTGTGCACCGCCTGCGGGGATTCGCCGTCGCCGGCGCGGTACCTACAGCCCAGGCGCCGCGCCTGGTAGTCGGTCGTGTTCGAGCAGGAGGTCAGCTCCCGGTAGCGCTCCTGGCTCGGGATCCAGGCCTCGCAGTCGTACTTCTTCGCCGCCGGGGCGCCGAGGTCGCCGACGGCGACGTTGACCACGCGGTAGGGGATCTCGAGCTCGCCGAGGATCCGCTCCTCGATCGCCAGCAGCCGCTCGTGCTCGGCCGCCGACTCGCCCGGCTCGACGAACGAGAACATCTCGACCTTGTCGAACTGGTGGACGCGGAAGATGCCGCGGGTATCGCGGCCGGCGGCGCCGGCCTCGCGGCGGAAGCAGGTGGAGAAGCCGCAGTAGCGCAGCGGCAGCGCGCCGGCCTCGAGGATCTGGTCGGCGTGGAGGCCGGCCAGAGCCACCTCGGAGGTGCCGGTGAGGAAGAGCTCGTCCTTGGGGATCTCGTAGATCTGGTCGCGGTCGCCGGGCAGGAACCCGGTTCCCTCCAGCGCCTCTTCGCGAACCAGGACCGGCGGCACGACCGGCTCGTGGCCCTCGGCCCGGACCAGCTCGATCGCGAAGCGGACCAGGGCCAGCTCCAGCATCACCAGGTCCCCCTTGAGGTAGGCGAAGCGGGAGCCGGAGAGGCGAGCGCCGGCCTCCATGTCGATCAGCCCCAGGTCGGTGCCGATCTCGAGGTGGTCGCGGGGCTCGAAGTCGAACTCGGGAGGCCGACCGACCGTGCGCAGCACAACCGCGTCCTCCTCGGTCATCCCTTCCGGCGCCTCGGGGTCGGGCAGGTTGGGCAGGGAGACGACGATGCGGTCGAGCTCGGCCTCGACCCGCTCCAGCTCCTCTTTCGCAGACTCGATCCGCTCCTTCAGCCCCTGCACGGTCGCCATCAGCTCCTCGGCCTCGGCCTCCCTCCCGCCCTGCTTGGCGTCGCCGACCTGCTTGGAGATGGCCTTGCGCTCCGCCTGGGCGCCCTCGACCTCGGGCAGCAGCTGGCGACGGCGGGCGTCGAGGGCGAGCAGCTCATCGACCTGCGCCGCGGCGCCGCGGCGGGCCAGTGCCGACTTGACCCGCTCGGGGTCGGAGCGGATCAGCTTCAGGTCGAGCATGTCGCGTCCGCGTTAGGGCGAGGTCTCGCCGGGGCGCGGCGAGGATTCGGCTTCGCTGCCGGCGTACTTGGCGATGAAGCGGGCGACCGCCTTGGC
>DATBXZ010000010.1:0-7952 GCA_036513995.1 Solirubrobacterales bacterium
CTGAGATCGGGCTGCTCGTTCATCTTTCCTCCTCGTGAGTTCCTCCCGAACCTATCCTCTTACGCCGGTGCCGGGCAGCTTCTAAGCTGGGCCGATGCGGATCGGCGTGCTCACCGGCGGTGGCGACTGCCCCGGCCTCAACGCGGTCATCAGGGCGATCGTCCGCAAGGGGGCCGGCAACCACGGGCACGAGTTCGTCGGCTATCGCGACGGCTGGCGCGGCCCGCTGGAGGCGGATAGCCAGCCGCTCGGCGTGCCCGAGGTGCGCGGGATCCTGCCGCGTGGGGGCACCATCCTCGGCTCCTCGCGGACCAATCCCTTCGCTGTCGACGGAGGGCCGGCGCGGATCGCCGAGAACCTGGCCGCGGCCGAGGTCGAGGGCCTGATCGCGATCGGTGGGGAGGACACGCTGGGGGCTGCCTCCCGCCTCCACGAGGAACACGGAATCGCGGTAATCGGGGTGCCGAAGACGATCGACAACGACCTCAGCGCCACCGACTACACCTTCGGCTTCGACACCGCGATCAACATCGCGATGGAGGCGATCGACCGCCTGCACACGACGGCCGACAGTCACCACCGGGTCTTGATCGTCGAGGTGATGGGCCGTCACGCCGGCTGGATCGCCTTCCACGCCGGCCTTGCCGGCGGCGCCAACGCGATCCTCATCCCCGAGCGCCAGTTCGACGTCGAGGAGGTCTGCGAGCTGGTCGGCCGCCGCTTCGCCAGCCACTTCGCGCCGATCGTCGTCGTCGCCGAGGGGGCCGAGCCGAAGGGCGGCGTGCCGACCCAGGACGAGGACAAGCACGACGCCTTCGGCCACGTCCGCCTGGGCGGGATCGGGCACTGGCTGGAGGGAGAGATCGAGCGGCGGACCGGCAAAGAGACGCGGGCCACGGTGCTCGGCCACGTCCAGCGCGGCGGCACCCCGACCGCCTTCGACCGGGTCCTGGCGACCCGCTTCGGCCTGCACGCGATCGCCGCCGCCGACGCGGGCGAATGGGGGACGATGACCGCACTGCGCGGCACCGAGATCGAGCTGGTCCAGCTGACCGAGGCCACCGCCGAGCTGAAGACGGTGCCGGAGTCGCTGTACGCGGAGGCCGAGGCGTTCTTTGGCTAGGTGGGGGACCCATGCCTCTTGTCTCCTTCCCAAGGTTGCGCTGGTCACCGCGATCGGCGCCCTGCTGGTCGCTGGCGTGGGATGTGGCGCGGAGGAGGGGGTAGCGGCGGGGGCGACCGTGGCGGTCTACGTCGAAGCGCCGTTGTGCGCTGGGGCTAAACGGGAGCTGGTCGGAGAGGGATCTCGCGCCGGCTCGGTTCGAGTTCGCGCCGTCTGCCTCGCCGCCGCTGACGGCAACCGGGAGAACCTCGCCACGATCGGCGCCAATGCCCGCCGCGCCACCGAGGACTCCGCCACCGTCGCCTACCTCGAACCCCCCGTCACTCCCAGCTTCTCGCGACCGATCGTCGAAGCGGCCAACATAGCCGTGGTCCGCAGCGACTCGGGCCAGGCCGCAATGAAGCGGCTCCTCGACGCAATCGGGGAAGCCGGTTCCGGCTCGCTCCGCGATTCCGTGCGCGAAGCGCTGGGCTAGAGCAGGTCGGCGAGCGCCCCGTCGAGGTCCGGGAAATGGAACTCGTAGCCCAGCTCCAGCGCCCGCGCCGGCACCGCCCGCTGGCCCCCCTTCAGCACCTTGCCGAACTCGCCGCCGAATTTGAGGTCGAGGACGAAGCCGGGGACGGGGACGACGGCGGGACGGCCCAGCGCCCGCCCGAGCGCCTTCGAGAAGTCGCGGTTGGTGGCGGGATGCGGCGCCGTCGCGTTGAGGACGCCGCTGACCTCGTCGTTGTCGAGCGCCCAGAGGATCAGCCCGACCTCGTCGTCGGCGTGGATCCAGGAGATGTACTGGGAGCCGCCGGCCAGCGGCCCGCCGACGCCGAGCTTGAAGGGCGGCAGCAGCTCGCCGAGCATGCCTCCCTTGGCGTCGAGGATCTGGCCGCTGCGGAGGATCGCCAGCCGCACCCCCGTGGCGTCGATCTCGTGGGCCGCCCGCTCCCACTCCCGCACGACCTCGGAGTCGAAGCTGTCGCCGCTCGGCCCGTCCGACTCCTCGACGACCGCATCGCCCCGGTCCCCGTAGTAGCCGACGGCCGACTGGTTGACCAGCACCGACGGGCGCTGCTCGAGACCGACGATCGCCTGCACCAGGTTGTGGGTGCCGGTGCGGCGCGTCTCCATGATCTTCTTCTTCGCCTCGCCGGTCCAGCGCTGGTCGATCTTCTCGCCGACCAGGTTGACGACTCCGTCGACCCCCTCGAAGGCCTCGGCCGGCGGTCGTTCCAGGGTCGGCTCCCAGGCCTGCCAGGAAACGCCGGGGCGTGCCAGGCGGGCCTTGCCCGGGTCGCGGCTGAGCCCCACCACCTGGTCGCCCCGGGACAGCAGCGAGTCACACAGTGCCGAGCCGATCAGGCCGGTGGCGCCGGTGACGAGGACCTTCATCGGCCCGAGCGCCGGCCTCTCACTGCTCGCCGTCCACGGTGGCGAAGGTCCCGGTCTCCTCGTTGAGGCGGGCGATGCCGTCGCGCTTGGCCTCCTCGACCACCGCTTCGGCCACCTTCGGGGCCACGTCGCGGTTGAAGACGCTGGGGATGATGTAGTCCTCGGCGAGGTCGGCCTCGGACACCGCCATCGCGATCCCCTTGGCGGCCGCCAGCTTCATCTCCTCGGTGATGCTGGGGGCACCGGCGTCGAGGGCACCGCGGAAGATGCCCGGGAAGGCGAGCACGTTGTTGATCTGGTTCGGGTAGTCGGAGCGCCCGGTGGCCATGATCCGCACGTAGGGCGCCGCGTCCTCCGGCATCACCTCGGGCGTCGGGTTGGCCATCGCGAAGACGATCGCGTCGTCGTTCATCTTGCCCAGGGACTGCGGCTCGATGATTCCGGGGCCGGAGAGGCCGACGAAGATGTCCATGCCCTCGATTACGTCATCGGGCTGTCCCTGGATCAGCTCGGGGTTCGAGTTCTCCGCGTACCAGCGCTTGGCCTCGTTCATCTCGCCGGACCGGTAGTCCTCGCGCGTGGTCGAGAGTGCGCCCTGGCGGTCGCAGCCGACGATCTGGGTGATCCCGGAGGCGAGCATCATCTTCGTCACCGCCACTCCCGCGGCGCCGAGCCCGACCACCAGCACCCGCAGCTCCTCGATCGGCTTGCCGGTGATCTTGAGCGCATTGAACAGCGCCGCCATCGTCACCACCGCGGTGCCGTGCTGGTCGTCGTGGAAGACGGGGATGTCGAGCGACGCCTTCAACCGCTCCTCGATCTCGAAGCAGCGCGGGGCGGAGATGTCCTCGAGGTTGACGCCACCGAAGGTCGGCGCCATCAGCTCCACCGCCTTGACGATCTCGTCGGCGTCCTGGGTGTCGAGGCAGATCGGGAAGGCATCGACGCCGGCGAACTCTTTGAACAGCATGCACTTGCCCTCCATCACCGGCATCGCCGCCTCGGGGCCGATGTTGCCGAGCCCGAGCACGGCGCTGCCGTCGGAGACGACCGCCACCGTGTTCTTCTTGATCGTGTACTCGAAGGCCTTGGCGCGGTCGTGGTGGATGTCCATGCAGACCCGGGCGACGCCGGGCGTGTAGGCCATCGAGAGGTCGTCACGGGTCTTCACCGGGTACTTGTTGTGGATGTCGATCTTGCCGCCGCGGTGCATCTGCATCGTGCGGTCGACGTAGTCGAGCACCCGCGCCCCCCGCGTCGACCCGATCGCCCGCAGGATCTTCTCCCAGTGCTCGCGGTCGGAGGCGTCGATCGTGAACTCCCGCACCCGCTTGCCCTCCGGCCCGGCGCCGGGCACCAGGTCGACCCCCTGCAACTGCCCACCCGCCTCGGCGATCGCTGCGGTCAGTTTGCCCAGCGGCTCCTGCCGCGCGTCGAGCTCGACCCGGATCGTGACGCTGTATTGCGCGCTGACGGCCATCGCGGCTATCGAATCAGATTCGGCGCCTCGGCCTGAGGGCGGTGCCTCATAGAGTGGGGCGCCAATGGCCGATGCCTCTCCGCAGCTCTTCCTGATCGACGGCAACTCACTCGCCTACCGGGCCTTTTTCGCGTTGCCGGAGTCGATCGGGACCAGCGACGGGCGGCCGACCAACGCGATCTACGGGCTCGCCTCGATGCTGGTGAAGATCATCGACGAGCACCACCCGCAGGGGGTCGTCGTCGCCTGGGACGCGGGGATGTCGGGGCGCGAGGTCACCTATGACCTCTACAAGGCCCAGCGCAAACCGCGGCCGGACCTGCTGCGCGAGCAGTGGCCGCACCTGATGCCGCTGGTCGAGGCCTTCGGCTACACCAACGTCAAGGTCGACGGCTACGAGGCCGACGACGTGATCGCCTCGCTGACCCGCCAGGCGCGCGAGCAGGGGATCGAGGTGATGGTCGTCACCGGCGATCGCGACGCCTACCAGCTGGTCGGCGAGGGGGTGCGGGTGATGAGCACCTCGCGCGGCATCACCGAGACCAAGATCTACGACAGCGACGCCGTGCTGGAGCGCTACGGGGTGTCGCCGGAGCTGGTGACCGACCTGATGGGGCTGCGCGGCGACACCTCCGACAACATCCCCGGCGTCCCCGGGATCGGGGAGAAGACGGCCACGCAGCTGCTGCAGAAGTTTGGCTCGCTGGAGAAGGTGCTGGAAAGCGTCGACGAGATCTCCGGCGCCAAACGCAAGCAGAACCTGATCGACCACGCCGACGACGCCCGCATGTCGAAGCAGCTGGCGACGCTCCAGTACGAGATCGAGACCGGCGTCGACCTGGCGGCGGCGATGGAATCCGAGCCCGACCGCGCCACCCTGCGCGAGTTCATGCGTGAGTTCGAGCTGCGGGCGGTTTTGGAGCGGCTCGAAGAAGCGCTGCCGGAGGGCGAGGCCGTTCCCGGTCGCAGCGTCGAGCAGGAGCTGACGGTCGAGGTGGAGGCGGGGACGACGGCGGATCTCGGCGAGGGCCCGGCGGCGCTGGCGATCGACGGCGAGCGCTGGGCCGCCGCCGAAGGGGAGCGCGTCCTCGCCGGCTCCGCGTCCCACGACGAGCTGGCGGTGGCGCTGGCCGGTCGCTCCTTCCTCGCCCACGACGCCAAGTCGCTCGGTGGCGGCCGCCACGGACTGCTCGCCGCCGCCGTCCGCGAGGGCGTCGACCTCAGCCTCGACCACGACACGATGATCGCCGCCTACCTGCTGGAGCCCCAGCGCCGCACCTACGAGCTGACCGAGCTGGCGGCCGACGCCGGGATCGGCCTCGCCGAGAGCGCGACCGCGATCGCCACGGCGCCTGGCGAGGACGACGGACAGCTGACCCTGGGCGAGGAGGCCGAGGCCGGGCTCGATCCGCCCGAAGAGGCTCGCCTCGTCGCCGGCCTCGCCGACCTGCAGCGAGCTCGGATCGAAGAGCTGGGTCTGGAGTCGCTCCTGCGCGAGGTCGAGCTACCGCTGGTCCACGTGCTGGCGGCGATGGAACGCGAGGGCCTCAAGCTCGACGCCAAGCGCCTGGCCGAGGTAGGTGCCGGCTTCGGCGAGCGAATCGAGACCCTGGAGAAGGAGATCTTCGAGCTGGCCGACGAGGAGTTCACGATCGGCTCGCCGCAGCAGGTCGGCCGGATCCTCTTCGAGAAGCTCGCGCTGACTCGCAAGCGCCGCGGCAAAACCGGGTTCTCGACGGACGCCCGCGTCCTCGCCCAGATCCGCGACGAGCACCCGATCGTCGAGAAGGTCGAGTCCTGGCGCGAGCTGACCAAGCTCAAGAACACCTACCTCGATTCGCTGCCCGACCTGATCGACCCCGTCACCGGCCGCGTCCACACCACCTTCAACCAGGCCTCGACCACCACCGGCCGCCTCTCCAGCACCAACCCCAACCTCCAGAACATCCCGATCCGCACCGAGATCGGTCGTCCCGTCCGCGCTTGCTTCGTCGCCGAGCCTGGTGCCCAGCTGCTCTCCGCCGACTACAGCCAGGTCGAGCTGCGGGTGCTCGCCCACGTCGCCGACGAGGAGGTGCTGAAAGCGGTCTTCCGGGCCAGGGAAGACGTCCACGCCGCCACCGCCGCCGAGGTCTTCGAGATCGGCCGCGACGAGGTCGACGTCGGCCAGCGCTCGAAGGCGAAGATGGTCAACTTCGGGATCGTCTACGGGCTCACCGGGTTCGGTCTTGCCGACCGGCTCAACATCCCCCGCAAGGAGGGCGAGGAATTCGTCGCCCGCTACCTGGAGCGCTTCCCGGCGGTGCGCGCCTTCCGCGAGGAGATCATCGAGCGAGCGCAGGAGGAGGGCTACGTGACGACCCTGATGGGGCGCCGCCGCCAGATCCCCGAGCTGCGCTCCGGCAATCCCAACACCCGCCGGCTCGGCGAGCGCTTGGCCGTCAACACCGTGATCCAGGGCACCGCCGCCGACATCATCAAGGTGGCGATGGTGCGCTGCCGCGCGGCCCTGACGGAGGCCGGGGGGGAGACCCGGCTGGTCCTGCAGATCCACGACGAGCTGCTGTTCGAGGGGCCGCCCGAGGAGATGGACGGCGCGACCGAGCTGGTGCGACGCGAGATGTGCGCCGCCTACCAGCTCGATCCGCCACTCGAGGTCGACGTCGGCGTCGGCCCCGATTGGCTCACCGCCAAGTAGCTCAGCCGGCCAGCTCGACCTCGTCGAAGACGGCTTTGCCGTTGCGCAGGTCCAGCTCGGCCTCGTGGACCGTGGCACCGACGACGAGATCCGACTCGGTGCAGTTGGCACCGATGCCGTTGTCGTCGTGGCCGCTGGGGCCGGACTGCGACGGGCCGGGGCCGGAGCTGTCGCCACCGTTGTCGTCCCCCGGCTCGTTGCCCTGGCCACCGTTGTCGTCGCCGGCCTCTTCGCCGTGACCGCCGTTGTCGTCCCCCGGCTCGCTCTCGCCATGGCGGGCGGAGACGCTCGGAGCGTGCTCGTCCTCGCAGCGGATCTTGGTCCTGCCGGTGACGAGGCCGCTGACCGTTTCACCGCCGGTGAGCTCGATCGAGAGCATCCCGGTGCCGCTGTCGAAAGACGCGACCTGGCCGCTGTCCTGGCCATGGCGATCCCCGTGGTGGCTTCGGGCGACGGCCAGGCCGGACAGCGCCAGCAGCGCGACGGCACCTAGGGCCAGTACGAGCGAGCCGGCGCGGCGGGCTCGCCCTGCTTTGAAGCTGGTCATGACTGTTCCTCCTTGTTCGCGAAACGGGACACGTTCACCCCGACAACCCGAGCCGGGGGCGAAGATCACGAATCGTCTTCGCCGCTCCCCGAGCCGCCACCACCGGAGTCGGGGCCGCTGCTCCCCGAGCCGCTTCCACCGGAGCTGTCGCCGGAGACCTCCGGGGGCGGTTCCGGCGCGGGGGGCGGTGCGACCACCGCGTCGTCCCCGCCGCCGGACCCAGAGCTGCCGCCGTGCCCGCTATCGCCTGAGCCCCCCGAGCCGCTGTCGCGCCCACCCGACCCGGACCCACTTCCACCGCTCCCGCTCGCCTCGCCGCCGCTCGGTCCCGGCCCACTGCCGCGACCGCCGCCCCCCGAGCTGCCGCTGCCGGACCCGTCGTCGGACCCGGGCCCTGATCCGTTGCGGCCAGAGTGGCTTCCCCCCGAAGTCTCGTCGCCTGGGTGATCGTCAGCGCCACTGCCGGGCCCCGAACGGCCGCCGTGTCCGGAGCCGCGGCCGCCCTGGCCGGAGGGGTCGCTCGGTCCGGGGCCACCGCTGCTCTGGGAGGACCCCTCGCCGCCGGAGGGACCGCCGTCGCGCCCGCCGCGATCGCCGCCGCCCGGACCCGCTCCGCCGTGTCCGCGATCCTCGCCAGGGCCCACGCGGGCCTCTCCGCTGCTCGTGCCCGAGTCGTCGGAGGTGGGAGTCCCGGCGGCCGGCAGCCGCGGCGCCGAGGCCTCGG
>DATBXZ010000011.1:0-5165 GCA_036513995.1 Solirubrobacterales bacterium
CTTGCCGGCGCCGTTGGGGCCGAGGAAGCCGTAGATCTCGCCGGGGGCGACCCGCAGGTCGATGCCGTCGACCGCGCGCGGCCCGTTCTTGAACTCGCGCACCAGGCCATCGACTTCGATGCCGTTGCGATCAGTTCCGTCTGCCATGGGTGCCTCTCCGATTAGCGGGTAAAGTCAATATTTGAGGCTAGCAAATATTGGGTTACAATAGCTTTCGTGGTGACCGAGACGAATGAGACGAAGATCATGACGAACGAGGCGAAGCGGCCGAGGGGGCGGGAGCCGAAGGGCGGGGCCGGAAGGGACGCATCCCACGACGCCGCCCGCGAGGCCTGGGGGCTGCTCGGCAACCTCGTCTACCCGCCGCCGTTCCTGGCCGTCGCTCGCCGGCTCGGGTTGCGCCCGCCGGCCTTCGGAGCGCTGCAGGCGCTCGACCGGCCACGGACGATGAGCGAGCTCGCCACCGTCCTCCACTGCGACAACTCCAACGTCACCGGCATCGTCGACGGCCTCGAAGAGAAGGGACTGGTCACCCGCCAGCCCTCGCCGGACGACCGCCGGGTGAAGCTGATCGCCCCGACGGCCAGCGGCCGGCGCGTGCGCGGCCGCCTGGTCCGGGCGGTGGAGAAGCCGCCGGCCTGGATCGAGGGCCTCTCGGTCGCCGATCGCCGCGCTCTGGTCGAGATTCTCGACCGCGCGACCGCAGTCGCCTCCTCCTGACCTGGCCAGCTCGGCTTGGTTGCGGCGCCGGTCAGCCGACCTCGGAGCGGCGGACCGCGTAGAACTCACGGCCGATGCGCGAGCGCACCAAGACCTACCGCGTGGCAATGGCCGTCAACCGGCCGGTCGCGCTCTGGGGCCGGCTACGGGCCGAGGGCGTCGAGACCCTGCCGGAGAGCGGGCCGCTGCTGATCCTCGGCAACCACGACAGCCACTGGGACCCGATCGTGGTCGGGATGGCCGCGGTCAAGCGCCGGCAGATCCGCGCCCTGGCGAAATCGGACCTCTGGAAGGTGCGCGGCCTGGCCCCGATCCTCAACGGCATGGGGCAGATCCCGATCGAGCGCGGCAAGGGCGACGCCCAGGCCCTGGCGCGGGCGATCGAGGCGCTGCGGGCCGGCGTCTGCATCGGCGTCTTCCCCGAAGGCACCCGCTCCCGCGGCAAGGTCCTGCGCGCTCGCAGCGGCGTCGGCCGGCTCGCCCTCGAGGTGCCGGAGGCGCACGTCAGCCTGGTCGCGATCGAGGGCACCTCGGACCTGACCGGCTTCCCGCGCCGCCCCCGGCTGCGCGTCCGCTTCTTCGACCCGGCCGGCGGTCAGCCCCGGCCCGACGAGGACCCGGGCGAGCTCTCGGCTCGGCTCCTGGCCGAGATCCGCGAGCTCGTCCCGCCCTCGATCTCTTACCGCAAGCGCGGCACGGCTCTCGGCGACTAGTCGCCGGCCTCTTCGCCATTGGCGTGCAGGGCGTACCACTGGGCGCCGAAGGCGGAGGAGTCGTTGCCGTTGGCTTCGCCCGGCTTTTTGTCCTCGACGAAGGTGTAGAGCGGGTGGCCGGCATAGGTCACCTGCGTGCTGCCGTCTTTGCGCTTGGTCGTGCCCAATTTCGAGGACATCGCGCCTTCGCCGACCTGCGGAGCGCCTTCGCTGGTCACCGGCGGCCAGGCGGATTCGCAGGCGCCGTAGCAGGACGAGGTCGTGCCCTTGTCTTTGTGGAAGTCGTAGACGGTGAAGCCTTTCGAATCGACGAGGATGGGGCCGACCTTGGGGGCGGTGGCCACGGTCAGGACCGCGGCCCCGCTTTCGGCGCCGGGGGGCGACTTCGTGGCGGTGGTGCTGCTGCTGGTGGTGTTGCTGCTCCCGCCGCCGTAGGCACCGCCGCTGCTCCCGCCGCTGCTGTCATTGCTGCTGCTGCCACAGCCGGCGATCGCCAGCGCCGCGGCGAGTGCCAGCAGCGTCAGTGCGTAAGTGGTTCTGGTTCTGATCACGTCAAGTCCTCCTGGTTTGATTTGGCTCTTGCCGTCGCTCCGGCCGCATCGACCGGGGCGACGAAAGTTCGGTTGCCGGCGTGGACGCCGATCGCGCGGGTGCGGGAGAGGTCGAGTGCCGAGCTCAGCACCGCCGTCGAGTCGTCGCCCCAGCGGTAGGTGAAGGTGCCGGCGGGAACCCGTTCCCCGCGTGGCCCGCGCAGGTAGACGCGGCAGAGGGTGCCGGAGCGAACCCCCTTCACGTACATGTGGATCTCGGTGCCGTAGGCGTGCGGCTCCAGGGTGGCGTAGATCTGGATCCCGCCCGGCAGCGAGCCGAACTTGACGTGCTGCTCGGGCTGACCGCCACCGCCGCCGGGCAGGACGACGATCGCCAGGACCGCCGCCGCGGCTGCCACGGCCCCGCTCAGGGCCAAGCCGGCCCGCCAGCGGCGCCGGCGCCGGCCGGCGCGCCGCTCGTTGCCGATCGTCGCCGCGATCTGCCGACCGAGGTCGGGCGAGGGTTGCGGCGCCGGGTGGCTGAAGCGGTCCAGGTCGGCGAGCGGCAGCAGCCGCGCCACCGAGTCCAGCGACTCGGCCTCGGCCCGGCACTCCGGGCAGCCCTCGAGGTGCGCCTCGAGCCCGGCGCGCTCCTCCTCCGGCAGGTCTCCGAGCGCGTAGGCGCCGAGCAGCAGGCGCCAGTCGCGGCAGTTGTCGGACCGGTCAGTCTTCATAGCCCATCTCCTCGAGTACGACCCGCAGCGCCCGCAGGCCGTAGTAGACGCGGCTCTTCACGGTCCCCTCGGGCACGCCCAGTTCCGCCGCGACCTCGGCGTAGGGCCGGCCGCGGTAGTGGGTCTCGACCAGGACGTGGCGGTGGTCCTCGCCGATCCGCCGCATCGCCTCCTCGATCTGCCAGGCGAGCAGCGCCTGCTCGAGCGGCTCGACCGAGGGCTCGATGCCGCCCTCGGCGACGCCGGGGCGGACGGCGCGGGCGCGGCCGAGGTCTATGACGACGTTGCGCAGGATCGCGAACAGCCAGGTCCGCAGCGAGCCGATCTGCGGGTCGAAACGGTCGCCGGCACGCCAGGCGCGCACGAAGGTCTCCTGCACCGCCTCTTCGGCGAGGCCGGAGTCGCCGAGCGAGCGCATCGCGAAGCCGTAGAGCTCGCCGGAGTGCGCGGCGTAGGCCTCGCGTACGTCCCGCTCGCGTTTCAATGCCCCGGACTGCATCCGTCTCCATCTACGGGACGGACGCAGTCCGGGTTCAAGCTTCTATCCCTCGAGTTTCCCGATCTTGAAGATTTTCGTCCCGCAATCGGGGCACACGCCCTGGATCGCCGGGCGGCCATTTTTCATGGTCACCTGTTTGGCGTCCTGGATCTCGACCTTCTTCCGCTCTTTGACGCAGTAACCCTCGGGCATAACGCGCCCTCCTTTCATGCCGCTTTTGCGGCAAGGCTCGCGTTAAACGCGAGGTGGATTGAGGCGAATGTAACGCAGGTGGGGGACACGACGCGTGCGTATCGTGCGTTTCCGCACAAAACGGCGAGATGCCCGGTCAATTACCCTGCGGCCCGCACTTCAGCACTGACCAAGCGCTTCCAAGGAGAACCGAATGCCCGAAGCAGTCATCGTCGACACCATCCGCACGCCGATCGGCCGTGCCTTCAAGGGCTCGCTGGCCCAGCTGCGCCCGGAGGAGATGGGCGCCTTCGTCGTCGACCGGTTGCTCGAGCGCAACCCGGACCTGGACCCCGCCATCGTCGAGGACGTGATCTGCGGCTGCGGCATGCCGCAGGGCCTCGAGGCCTTCAACGTCGGCCGCATCATCTCGCTGCTCTCGGAGAAGCTGCCGCAGACCGTCAACGGCGTCACCGTCTCCCGCTACTGCGCCTCCAGCCTCGACGCGATCCGCCACGCCGGCAACGCCGTCAAGGCCGGCGAGGGCGATGTCTACATCGCCGCCGGGGTCGAGTGGGTGAGCCGCTTCAACGAGCGCACCGAGCCGGCCGGCGCCGACGACCGCAACCCGAACCTGATCGGGGAGAACGGCCAGCCCAACGCCTACATCGACATGGGCATCACCGCCGTCAACGTCGCCAACAAGTACGGCGTCAGCCGCGAGGACATGGACAAGTTCGCCCAGCGCTCGCAGGAACTGGCCGTGAAATCGCAGGAAGACGGCTTCTTCGACCGCGAGATCGCCCCGGTCACCCTGCCCGACGGCACCGAGGTGACCAAAGACGACGGCCCGCGCGCCTCCTCGACGCTGGAGAAGCTCTCCGAACTGCCGGAGGCCTTCGGCGGCGGCGGCGTCACCGCCGGCAACTCCTGCCCGCTCAACGACGGTGCCGCCGCGGCGCTGATCATGAGCGACACCAAGGCCAAGGAGCTGGGCCTGACCCCGCGCGCCCGCATCGTCACCGCCGCCACCTACGGCAACGAGCCGGAGCTGATGGGCGTGGCCCCGATCGGCGCGATCAAGAAGGTCCTCGACCGGGCCGGGATGACGATCGACGACGTCGGCGCGGTCGAGCTCAACGAGGCCTTCGCCGCTCAGGTGATCCCGATCATGGACGAATGCGGGATCGAGGAATCGAAGCTCAACACCCACGGCGGCGCGATCGCCCTCGGCCACCCCTTCGGGATGACCGGCGCCCGCATCATGGGCACCCTGCTCAACGTGATGGAGACCGATAACCACCAGGTCGGCCTCGAGACGATGTGCGTCGCCGGCGGGCAGGGCGAGGCGATGATCGTCGAGAGAGTCTGAGCCGGATCGGATGGGGCGTCCTCGGATGGCTGATCTCTCCCAGGTCACGACCGAGGACGCCAGGCAGTTCATCGGCGGCAGCTTTCCCGGCGATCTCGGGATCGAGCCGCTGGAGATCGAGGACACTCAAGCCCGGGGCAGGATCGTCGTCGACAGGCGGCACCTGCACCCGGGTGGCTATGTCCACGGCGGCGCCTGGACCGCGCTCGGCGACACCGTCGCCGCCTGGGCGACCTTCCGCAGCATCCCGCCCCAGCACGACTTCACGACGATCGAGCTGAAGCTGAACGTCTTCGGCTCCGGCCTGCCCGGCGATGATATCGTCGCCGTCGCCACGCCCCTTCACGTCGGCCGCTCCACCGTGGTGATCGAGGTGCGGATCGAGCGGGTCAGGGAGGGGAAGGCGAAGCTGGCCGCCAATCTCGT
>DATBXZ010000012.1:0-4219 GCA_036513995.1 Solirubrobacterales bacterium
TCGCCCTCAACGTCTTCCTCCTCTACGAGGTCTTCATCGGCTGATGGAGCGGCGGGGCGAGTTCCGGATCGCCTCGGCGCTGGCGGAACTCTTCGCGCACGCTCTCGGGCCGGCCCCACATCTGCACGACCTCGGAGCGGCCCTCGCGCACCTCGGCGACCGCCAGCTCTCCCGTCACGCCGTCCCCGTCGAGCTTTGCCAGCACGCCCTTGACGGTCTCCGCCGCGGCCGCGTGGCCGAAACTGTGGGCGACCAGCAGGCGCCAGTGCCATTCGGCGCGGTTATAGACCTGCGCGTTGACCTGGCTCAGGGCCACGGCGCTGTCGATGTACTGGCTCTCGTCGTCGATCCGCAGGTCGATCTCGAGGTCGGTCCAGTCGGGCGGCAGCGCATCGAGCACGCGCTGGAAGTCGTCTGCGAGCGGCACGGCGCAAGCCTAGCGCGGTCCGCCGCCGCATCAGCCGAGGAAGACCTCGTAGAGGAGGAAGACGTTGAGGGCGATGATCATCGCCGCGATCAGGCCGGCGAGGGCACTGAGCCAGCGCGGGTTGACCAGGTCCCCCATTACCTCGCGCTTGCTGGCGACGATCAGCAGCGGCACCAGGGCGAAGGGGATGCCGAAGGAGAGGACGACCTGGCTGCCGACCAGGGCATCGGTGGGGTCGACGCCGATCGCCAGCACCAGCAGCGCCGGGGCGAGCGTGACCGCGCGGCGGACGAAGATCGGGATGCGGCGGCGGATGAAGCCCTGCATCACCACCTGCCCGGCCATCGTCCCGACCGAGGAGGAGGCGAAGCCGGAGGCCAGCAGGGCGATGCCGAAGACGGTGGCGGCGCGGTTGGAGACCAGCTGCTGCAGGCCTTCGTAGGCGCCGTCGATCGAGTCGACGCCGGTCAGACCGCCGCTGTGGAAGAGCGCGGCGGCGACGATCATCATCGAGAGGTTGACCAGACCGGCCAGCGAAAGCGCGATCACCACGTCGACCTTCTCGAAGCCGAGGATCCGCTTCTTCTCGGCGGCGTCGCGGCCGACGATCCGCCGCTGGGTCAGGGCCGAGTGCAGGTAGACGACGTGCGGCATCACCGTCGCGCCGATGATCCCGGTGGCCAGCAGCAGGCTCTCGGTGCCGGCGAAGCCGGGGACGAACAGGTGGCGGCCGATTTCGCCCGCGGCGGGCTTGGCGTCGACCAGCTCGAAGGCGAAGGAGGCGACGACGACCCCGACCAGGACCGTGATCCCGGCCTCCAGCCGCCGGTACCCCTGCTGCTGCAGGGCGAGGATCGCGAAGGCGCCGATGCCGGCGATGACCCCGGCCGGGAAGAGCGGGATGCCGAAGAGCAGGTTGAGGCCGAGCGCGGCGCCGACCACCTCGGCGACGTCGGTCGCCATCGAGACCAGCTCGGCCTGCAGCCAGAGGCCGATCGAGGTGCGGCGGGAGAAGCGCTCGCGGCAGAGCTCGGCCAGGTTCTTGCCGGTGGCGATACCGAGCTTGGCCGACTGGGTCTGGACCAGCATCGCGATCAGGTTGGCCGAGAGCACCACCCACAGCAGCAGGTAGCCGAACTTGGCGCCGCCGGCGATGTTGGTGGCGAAGTTGCCGGGGTCGATGTAGGCGACAGCGGCGATGAAGGCGGGGCCGAGGAAGGGCCAGATCCGGCCGAGGCCGCGGCTGTGGCCGTCGAGCGAGCGCCGTGCCGCTTCGGCGACCCGAGCCTCGCCCGGGAGGACGCTCTCGACGGTCGCTTCCCGTGCCTCCGGTGGCTCCGGCGGAGCGGACGGCGACGCTGGCGGCGACAGCGGCTTCACCGGGTGCTCCTCTCGCCCAGCGGCGGCAGCAGGTCGGGCCCGGGGATCGGGGTGCCGTGGGGGTCGTGGCTCGGTTCGCCGAGCTTGGCGGCGATCAGCCGCTCGAGGTCCTCGGAGATGTAGTGCTCGAGCACCTCCGCCTCCTCGTGGACGCGGTCGGCCGGCATCCCCAGCGCCTCGGAGAGGTAGGCCTCGATCAGGCGGTGGTGGCGGATCACCTCGAGCGCCACCTTCTCCCCCGCCGGGGTCAGGCTGACGCCCTTGTAGGGCACGTACTCGACCAGGCCCAGGCCGGCCAGGCGCTTGAGCATCGAGGTGGCGGTCGCCGGCGTCACCCCGAGCCGCTGGGCGACCTCGCCGTTGAGGACGAGCCCGTCGCGCTCGCGCGAGATCGCGTAGATCGCCTTCGCGTAGTCCTCGATCGCCTCGGTCTTCGTCTCGGTTTTGGTCTGGGCTGGTTTCGACACGTCTAAATCGGAGTTTGACACATCTAAAAATTGACGGGAGCGACCGCTTCCTAGAATCCGTGGGGATGACCGAGCCCGCCCTGATCGAGCTGGATGCGCAATACCGGCAGCTGCGGGAGGAATGCGGGCTGCTCGATCGCTCCGGGCGCGGCAAGCTGCTGGTCGGCGGGCCCGATGCGGCGGAGTACCTGCAGGGGCAGCTGACCAACGACGTCGAGGCGCTGGAGCCCGGCGAGGGCCAGTACGCGGCCCTGCTCGACCGCAAGGGGCACATGCAGGCGGACATGCGGGTCCTGCGCCCGGCCGCCGACGAGGTCTGGATCGACACCGAGCCGGAGGCGATCGCCGCCGCCCGTCGCCACCTCGAGATGTACTCGATCGGGCGCGACGTGAAGGTGACCGACGTCGGCGAGGAGCGCGCGATCCTCTCCTTGATCGGTCCCCGCAGCGTCGAGGTCGCCGGCACCGCGGCGCTGCCGGAGAACGCCTGCGAAACCACCACCGTGGCCGGCGTCGAGTGCCTCGTGGCCGGCACCGCCAGCGGCGTCGACCTGATCGTCGCGACCACCGAGGCGGAGCGACTGCGCGAGGCGCTGCTGGCCGCCGGAGCCGTCGAGGTCTCCGCCGCCGCCGCCGAGATCCTCCGCATCGAGTCCGGCACCCCCCGCTTCGGGGCCGAGATGGGGACCGAGACGATGCCCGCCGAGGCCGGCATCGTCGAGGCTTCCGTCAGCTTCACCAAGGGCTGTTACATCGGTCAGGAGACGGTCGCCCGCCTCCACTACAAGGGGCGCCCCAACCGCCACCTGCGGGGGCTGCGGCTGAGCGCCCCGGCCGAGCCGGGGACGGCGCTGCGGCTGGGCGAGAAGGAGGTCGGGCGGCTCGGCGGCACTGCCGTCTCCCCGGCCCTCGGGCCGATCGGACTGGCGATCCTGCGGCGCGAGGCCGAGCCCGGGGTCGAGCTCGCCGTAGGTGAAGATGGCGTTACGGCTCGCGTGGTCGACTTGCCCTTCGGTTAGATTCCGCCGCGATGGGTCGTGGGAGAGCGATAGCGGCGGTTGCCGGTTCGATCTGCGCGCTGGCGCTCGTCGCGGCCGGCTGCGGCGCCGAAAGCCACCCCAACGAACAGCGGCCGCAGGTGCCGCTGCGGGTCAGCGTCACGATCAGCCCGAAGGCGGTCACGGTGCAACCGCTGGCGGTGGGCATGGGCCCGGCGCCCACTCAGCAGGCCCCGCAGAACCAGAATCACGCGCAGCCGCCGATCAAGGGCGACCGTAGACCGCTGACCGTTTCGATCGTGATCGCCAACCAGACCCGCACCGGCTCCAAGCTCGAGCTGCGCGGGCCGCGCGACGTCGACTCGGTCCCGATCCCCGCCGGCACCCCCGCCACCCTGCAGACCGACCTCCCCACCGGCACCTACGTGCTGGCCGCCGCCGACATTCCCGGCGCCCGGCCCGGCAAACTCGTGGTCGGCCCCTACCGGGCCTCCTCGCAGAACGACGTCCTGCTTCCTTAGGCCGCTGCAAGCGACATTTCAGGGCAGGATTCGCGTCTGACGGGGGCGTCACCATCGGTTGCCATGACTGTCTTCCTCGCCATCGCCGTCGTCCTGCTCGCCGCCGGGCTCGTCTACGCCCTCGTCTCGCGGCGCCCGGAGCCGGCGCAGCAGCCCGATTTCACCCTCGCCGTGCAGGAGGCGGCCTCGCGGGCGGTCGCCGACTCGCTTCCCGGGCTGCTGCAGGCCAACGAGGAGGCCCGCAAGGTCGACGTCGCCAACGCCGAGGCGGTGCTGCAGCGGCGGCAGACCGAGATCGACAAGCGCCAGCAGGAGATGAAAGTGCTGGCTGACCGGATCGCCGAAGGGCAGGTGAAAATCGAGCACGAGGTCCGCAAACGCGGCGAAGCCGATCTGCAGACCCGGACCCTGCTCGAGCAGATGGGC
>DATBXZ010000013.1:0-12876 GCA_036513995.1 Solirubrobacterales bacterium
AACGAGGGGGCGACCAGCCTCCTCCCGCATGCCGGACCCTCGGCTGCCTCCTCACCGACGAGATGCTGCGTTCGCAGTCGACGGCCAATACCAGAGGCCCTTCCTGAGCGCCTCATTTCCAGCCCGCCGAGCAATCGGACAGAATGCGCCTATGGAGACTCCACCGGGAATCACAAACGGTCTCTCGCCCGAGATCGAGTCGCTCCTCGCCCAGCGACCTGGGGCCGAGTATCTCCGCGCCGACCTCCAAGTGCATACCCCCATCGATCCGGCCTTTGAGCCTGGACCGGAGCCACACGAGACGGCAACCCGGCAGGATCTCGCCGAGCAGTACCTCCGCAAGGCCATGGAGCGGGGGATCGAACTGGTCGGAATCACCGAGCACAACGACGTGTCGTGGATCGAAGAGCTACGAACCGCAGCCAAGAAGCTCTCTCTACATCTGCTTCCAGGATTCGAGGTCGAGAGTGCGGAGGGCGTTCACATTCTTTGCCTATTTGATCCCGAGACGCCTCTGTCGCATCTTGAGGACACCTTGGTTCAGCTTGGGCTCACCGCGGCAAAGCGGAAAACCAACCGGCTGGAGCGGCGGACCAAGCAGCATTTCGCCGAGGTGCTCAAACTGATCCAAAGCGAGTGCGGAGGCATCTGCATTGCCGCCCACATCGAGAGCGATAAGGGACTTCTGGCAGCCCTTCGCCAGGGCGCTCGTGTCGACGCGTGGAAAACCCCCGGGCTCCTGGCGGCTCAGATCTCGAAGCCTCCCGCCCAGATCACAAGCGGCAACGGTCGCATCCTCCGCGACGAGGAGCCGATTTACCGGCGAAGCCGGCTGCCGGCTTACGTCCTGACTTCAGATTGCCGCTCTATGGACGCAATCGGCACGATTTCAACCTGGATCAAGATGGACGCAATCGGCGTAAGCGGCCTGCGTCAGGCCTTCCTTGATCCCGAGTCGCGAATCGCGTACGAGGATCCATCCGAACGTCGGCGAGGCGCACGCCTACTTGCCGTCTCGTGGGAGGGCGACTTTCTCGACGGAGTTCAGTTCCGGCTAAACCCCGAACTGAACTGCCTTATAGGAGGAAAGGGAACCGGCAAGTCATCTGTGATCGAGACGATCCGCTACGCACTCGACGTTGGCTACCAGATCACCGACGTGGCCCAAGCCGCAAAAACCCTCCGCGAGCATGCCTTTAGGTCGGGGTCGAAGATCTCGGTGGTGGTTGAGACCGACGTGCCCAAACAGCGCTACGTGATCGAGCGAACCGCCCCGCATGCGCCAGTCGTGAGGGACATGACCGGCTCTGCTCGCCCGGAGCTTGACGTCCGGACCCTCCTCAATCCCAAGATTTACGGACAGAAAGAAATTTTCGGCATAGCCCAAGACCCGCAAGCCAGATTGGAGATGATCGATGGCTTTGCGTCGTCGGAGCTGCGTAGCGTCGAAGATCGCGAAAAGGAACTCCTCGCTCGGTGCGAGGAGAACGGAACTGTAATTGCTCGCACGCTACGACGGCTCGACGACGCCGAGTCGAAATTGGCAGAGCTTCCAAGTCTGGAAGAGTGGCGCGAGAGATTCCGACAGGCCGGCTTCGAGCAATTACTGGCCGAGCGTCGCCAACTCGACCGAGAGGGACGCCTCCTCGACTCTGCCGCAGTCTCTCTAGTGGAACTGAGGAAACAAGGCGAGGCACTGCTTGGCGAAGCCAGGGACACGGTGGCCGGAGCCGGAGAGACGCCAGGCTCCGAACAAGTCGAAGAGGATCGCTTCCCGAACTCAGACCTGATCGAGCGTGCCCAGAGCATCGTGACCAACGCCAGCGAGAGTTTGAGCAGTGGAATCGAGTCTCAACTTTCTGAGCTTGCCAACGCGCAGGCGGGCCTGGTTGAGGTGCACCGGGAGTGGGCAAAACGCCGCGAGGCGCGGGCCGCCGATTTCGACAAAGCGCTTCGCGACCTCCAGGCGAAGGTTCCCGATGTTGATCCCGAGCGATACCTTGAGGTGGAGCGCCGGATCGAGCAACTGACCCCCCTTCGCAGTGCCATGGGCGAACTTCGGAGCCGGTTGGAGAATGCTCGAAAAGAGCGTGCCGCGCTGCTCGTTGATCTCGCCGATGTTCGCGGCGAGAAGCTCAGGACCCGGCGGCACGCAGCCGAGCGATTGAATGATGCCCTGGCAGGAAACGTCCGCATAGAAGTTGAGCATCAGGGTATTCGCCAGCCGTTCGTGGAACGGCTGGCCGGCTATAAGACGAAAGCCCGAGCGGACGCCCTGCGTCACCTCGTCAATCAGGAAACCTTTTCGCCCGCAGCCTTTGCCGCCGCCGTTCGACACAAGTCACTGGAGGATGATTTTGGAATGCCCAGCGGCCAGGCGTCGAATCTGGAGCGTGCATTAGACGAAGAGATCCTGCTGGACCTAGAGGTAGATGAGCTGGCAGACCGAGTGATTTTGGAACTGGATGTGGCGGTCGGCGAAACGGGGCACGATTATCGAGATCTCGGTCGCCTCAGCCCCGGCCAGAAAAGCACCGCGATCCTACTGCTAGTCATGCAGGAGAGCAAAGATCCGCTCCTCGTGGATCAGCCTGAGGACGATCTTGACAACCGCTTCATCTACGACGACGTAGTTAAGCGCCTGAAGGGGGCCAAGCCCGAGCGCCAGTTCGTGATCGCTACTCACAATGCAAACATTCCGGTCCTCGGAGATGCAGAGCAAATTGTCACGCTAGACGCTGAGGAGCGGGGTGGGTCTGTTACGAGCTTCGTTCGAGCACAGGGTTCAATCGACGCTAAGCAGGTGCGTGAGGCAGCCGAGCACATCCTTGAGGGCGGCCATGAGGCCTTTGCATTGCGCCAGGCAAAGTACGAAGCGTGATGGGTCCCCTGGCACGAGACGAGTTTGCCGAGCTAATCGCGTCGGGCGAGAACAGCTTCGTTGAGTTCAAGGACACGCGCACGAAATCCGGAGACGTTGCAAAGGAAATGTGCGCCTTCGCGAACGCGGACGGAGGACGAATCCTGATTGGCGTCGACGATGAGGGCGGAGGGTTCCATGACGCTGGCGATTGGGACGAGGAGCGGGTGATGAATGTCGCCCGCACTTCGATCGAGCCCCCCATCGTTCCCACCTACCAGCAGCTGCGCTGGGAAGAGGGTGCGCACATAGCGATCGTCGGGGTCGATCGGGGAGTCGAGAAGCCTTATGCCGTTCAGTCCGGCGAGGCGCGGCGTTACTACGTGAGGGTTGGAAGCACGTCGCGCGAGGCGAGTCGGGAGGAGCTAGTTCGACTTACGCAGGCTTCCGGAGCGGTCGCCTCGGACCTTCGGCCGGTGCTTGGGGCATCACTTGATGATCTCGATACCGGATTGGTCGCGGGACGATTCGCCAGCCGACGGACGATTGACTACTCCGTTTTAGATGCTGAGGAGAGGCGGCGTTTACTTATCGACGCTGAGATCTTGCATGGGCAAACTGGGTGCCCGACGATTGCGGGTTTGCTCTGCTACGGATCAGACCCACAGTCTCATCTGCCCTATGCCGAGCTGACCTGTGTCGCCTACGCGGGCGAGACGCCAGCTCGGGAGATCGTCGATCAGGAAAGCGCTGGAGGACGAGTGGATGAGCAGATCGTGACGGCTGTCGGATTCATTGAGCGAAATGTCGCGTCAGCGTCCAACGTCGTCGGGGTCCATCGCGAGGAGTCGCCACGACCGCGGGAGGAGTCGTTGCGCGAGGTGGTTGCCAACGCTGTCGCTCATCGCCACTACGGCATTCAGGGTCCCGCCCACGTCCGCGTCTACAGCAACCGCGTAGAAGTGGTGAGCCCCGGCGAACCGCCGAATGGAGTGACGCCCGACAGCATGAGGGCAGGTGTTTCTGTCCGGCGCAATCAATTCCTCGTTCAACATTTGGTCGAGCTTGGATTGATGGACGCCCTCGGGCGCGGAGTCGTTCTCCTTTACGAGGAGGCCGCCGAACTAGGGCTAAGCCCACCGACGATCGTAGCCAAGGATCATCTGACCTCCGTTTCGCTGTCTTTAGCTACGTCATCGCCAGGTAGGTCTTAACCTCACCTTGGTGCCACAGTCGTGCCGCAGTAAGACGCGATCCAACCGGCTACAACCGGATTCAGCCGGAACTGATTTAGCTCTAGAGGCGGTTTCCCGCTCTAGCAAGCGGCGGATCGGACCTCTCTCCTCCCTGTAGTAACCCCAGAAGCGCCCCGCCTCCCCGGCGGGGCGTTTTCTGTTGTGGAGCCAAAAATCGACGGTTTCGAGGGAAAATCGAGGGGCGGCGAGGTAAGCGTCCATCCGGGCGCGCACGTCGTCGTAGCTGCCGGGGAGAAGATGCCCGTAGACGTCGAAGGTCGTCTGGATCTTCGAGTGGCCCATGACTTCTTGGATCGCTTTCGGATTGACTAAGAAGGCATGCCGTCGTCCGTCGAGTTCAACGAGCGCCCGACGATCATTCCCCGGAACTTGAGCGGCGGTGGGGCCCCATCGCTTTCCGGCACCAAGGCCATCACGTGCTCGCGATTGCCGTGGTCGAAGGCCACGTCGAGCGCGCGAGTCTCGGCCGGCACGCCGGTGAGGAACTCTCCGTCCTCAAGCCTTTTCTCGATCGTCTCCGACAATGGCCACGCCACCTCTGCCGTCGCCTCGAAGCCAGCTTCATCCGCCGGCATCACCCGCACCTTCAGCTCCCAGATCCGTCTCCTCTCGCCGGCTTTGGTCTCGAATGAGAAGTCGGTCGGACTGGCCGATCGGATCTCGGCTCTGGCGCGCTTCGCTTCGGCGAGGAAGCGCCGGAGATCCAAGCTCACGTCGTCCCTCGCTGACTCCTCCTCCCTCGCCACTCCCAGGATCCTCAGCCGCGCCAGCTTCCCGGCGTCGGGACCATCGCCAACCTCTTTGCTTCCTCGCCAGGCAATCCGGATCGAGGTGGTGTCCGAGATCAGGAAGTCGATCCCGTTGTCGCGCAATCGGGTTGTTCCGGCCAGCGGTGGGATTGGGAACGCCCCCACGCCGTCGCGATTGAAGCTGTAGTAGCCGATGTCCCGTTCGAGCCGTGGCGGCCTGTTCTGAAACGGATTCCAGAGTCGCCCTGTCTCCTGGATGAACGGCATCGGTCCCTCCCCACCCGACTCCGACTCGACACGCTTGACGAACAGGGCGAGATGGACCCGCTCGCCGACCTGCTCGTCGATCAGGCGCAGCGCCTCCTCGTGCGTGATGGTCACGGCGTCCTCCGACATCGCCTCCGCAGTATGCCGCAGGGATTCCCACACGGGGCAAGCCGTCGCCCCGTCCGGTGAGGGATTGAACGTTGGGCTCGTCTGGCCGCGGCCTCCTCTCCCGGAAGCGGAGGCGGAAGGCGACCGTCGCGTGGAGTCCCGCTCACTTTTCCAGTTCTTCTTCGAACTGATTCGCCTTGGCGGCCACGGTGGCCAAGTCGGCCTTGCCTCCTGTGAGGCTGACGGTACCGAGCCCAGGTAGCGGCGCTGCCAAGTTGCCCGTCCAGCTGGTTGAGCCATCTGCCTTGCGCAGAAAGCTCCCGCTGCCCGTGAAGGGGAACGGCGGGCGCACCGTGGCCGAGGACAAGGTTTTGTCGAAAACGAAATCCTTGGACGTCCCAAGGGCGCCGGTGCTTCGGAGGATCGACATCTTTCCGACCTTTTCGCCCGCGAAAACGAGAAAGAGGTAGCGGTCGCCCTTGGGGGGCAAGGCCTTGCCAGATGCAGTTGAGGCCGGAAGGTCTCCAAAGAGGTGGAAGGCGCTGAAGGAGATTTGGCTATTCGGTGGCGAACCATCGAGGCTGACCGATTCGAGTTCGCGTTTGTGTTCGGCATCAGACTCGTGGAAATCGCATTGCAGCTTCTTCGGCGTGTTGGCCAGCGGATCGCCGGTGCCGCCAGTGGCACTGTGGGCGGAGACCCGCGTATAACCGCGCTCGCCGCGAAACTTGATCGTGCCTACGAACTTGCCGAGCCTGGAGGTGACGACACGGGGGCGTTCCTTCATGCACTTCTTCGGCACCCTGACGTTGCGCTGGCGACCGGATGGCTCGAAGCCAACCGAGATCTTCCCCAGGTGACCGAAGTCGGCTTTGATCGTCGTCGGGGTAACTATGCCGTGGACGTTGTATTCGGCGGTGCCCCCGTGGCCTTTTGCAGTCAGATGTACGAATCGGTGGAATCGGCGGCCGCCGGTCGTCGGATCAGCTGAGACAGTGATCCGGTACCCGTTGCTGGCGGACAGGGTGAATTCGGCGGTGCAAGAGTAGGACACGTTCAATTCGATGTGACCGTGGACGGGACAGGCTTCCGTCGGGAAGGTCTCAGGAGTATTCGGATTTGCCGACGCCACGCCGGAGAGACCGGCCAGCGCCATCAGACAACCGAGGACAAGGAGACCTCCCCGCCCCGCAAACCGGACATCCAACATTGGTAGATGACTTCTCACGCAGCGTCCTTTCTCCGCGAGCCCCCGCCGCAGTCTCATGACCGTCTATGGGCCCCATGGCTATGGACCCCCCGCAGGGCCTGGCGAGAATGTAATTCACGACCGCCTGGCAACACAAGTCAGGGCTCTCCGTAAGGCTCGAGACCGTGGGCGGCGAGCGAGCAGTCTCATCGACCTGGAGCTGGCCAGCGCATCCGCTTCCGGCGCAGCGAGGCGCCGCCGCCGATCTCCTACGCGGATCACGCTGGAGATCATCGAGCACGCCGCCTCTCCGGTGGGGCGTTTCTGTTGTGGGGCTCCCCGTCAGGCCGCGAAGTCGCTGATATCGGCGGCAACGTCCTGGCTGGCCTCGTCAGCGCCGGCGACGATCGTGATCTCGGGCAGGTTCTTGTTCTGCTCGATTTCCTTCAGCTGGCCCTCGCAGGAGTCGAGGTGATCGCGAAGCGCCTTCTCGAGCGCCTTGCCGCGACGGCACTTGGCCACGGTCTCGGTGACTCCGAGCCCCCCGCCCTCCAGGGCCGCGATGATCTCCTCGAGCTCCTTCATGCCGTCCTCATAGGTCGTCTGCTCGATGGTGCTCATTTTCCCTCCTTCTTCGACGTTGCAACTCGGTCGATATGTGCCTCGGCAGAGCCATCGTGTAGTTCCAAGCGGATCTCCTGTCCGGCTTGAAAGGCGGCAGCGCTATCGACGATGCCGCCTTGACGAGTGCGTATCAACGCAAAGCCACGAGCCGAAGGGTCGAGCGCCCCGATCTGGCGCATGTGAGCGACGATCGCGTCACCAAAGGCATCGAGGCGCTTCTGGGTTGCGCCAATCACATGCTGGGCTTTGCCGTCGATGTCCTGCTGGACTCGTCCTACCGACCGGCCGGCAGAGCCGCAGAGGCGATCCGCCAGTGAGCCGACCTGTTCCCTGGCTGTAGTCGCGCCGCGCCGGGACCGACGGATATCGCCCTCGAGCGAGACGCCCAACCGGTCGCAAGCAGTCCGCTGCTCCTTGCAGCTCCTGCTCGCGGAGTGACCGAGACGCTCCGCACCGATCAATGCCTTGTGCTCGTCCTGCATCACCCGCTCGGCGGCCGCTCGCAAGCGAGCCTTCGGAGCGTCGAAAGCGTCTCCATGCGGAATCCGGTGCCGGGCGGTTTCGATGGCCTGGCGTGAGCCCTCGAGCACAGCCGCGCTCGCGCGGAGGTGCATTCCTCCTCGCGCCTGCAGTTCGGCATCCAGCTGCTGAAGTCGCGAGCGCTGGCCCTCCAGGCCCAGGAAGCGCTCCAGGCGCTTGCGCAAATTCTCGACGAGGGAGGTGCGACCACTCGTCTGGGCAAGCTCGCGGCCGATGACGCGCAGCGCTTGATCGAAGACCCGCAGATGATCGGCTTCGGCGGGAACGAGCAGTTCGGCCGCAGCCTGGGGAACCGCCGCTTCCGCGTCGGCGACGTAATAGGCGTTTGGACGATTGCGCGAATGCCCGATCGCGGCCACGACCGGCGTCTCGATGTTGGCGATGATCCGACAGAGCTCCTCGTCGTCGAAGGCCAAGAGGTCCTGGACGGAGCCCCCGCCGCGACATACGGCGATGACGTCGACCTCCGGGTCGGCCTCGAGCGTCAGCAGTGAAGAGATCAGCTGCTCGGGCGCGCGGGTGCCTTGAACCAGCGACGGAACGAACTTGATCTGCGCAGGCGGCCAGCGCTTGGTTATCGCATCGATGACGTCGAACTGCCCTTCGCTTTCACGCCCGGCAATCAACCCAATACAGCGGGGAATTGCGGGCAGCGGCCGCTTCTTGTCGCAGAGGCCTTCGCGCCTCAATCGCTCCAAGCTCTCGGTACGACGCCGCAGCAACTCGCCCTCGCCGACGAAGCGTATGTCCGAAATGACGATACGGAGAGCCCCGTGCGGTCCATAGAAGTCAACTCGGTCATAGCGGGCGTGGACCTTCTGGCCCTTGGCCAGCGGCTCCGGCAGGTCGCGGGCAACGCGCTGGGCGTCGCCACGCCACATGACCGCCTTGAGCGAGTCCTCGCCGCCGGCCAGCTCAAACCAGAAGTGGCCACTCTTCTCGGTGACTTTGTTGATCTCCGCCTCAACCCAACCAGCGGAGACCTCGGCAACGGCCGCCTTGATCCGCTTGACGACGATCGAGAGAGGCACCGCGCTTTGGGGTTTTCTTTCAGCTAAATCTGGATTCATGGGGCAACCATCAACAGTAAGAAGCGATGCGGCGGAATCTTCGGCGCCTGCCAGACAGCTGGCGCCGTCTCAGGTGCGCTAAACCAGCAGCCGATGACCGACGTCCTCCCCGACCTGCTCCAACCCGGCCTCCGGGTCATCTTCTGTGGAACAGCGGCGGGAACGGCCTCGGCCAGGGCACGGGCCTATTACGCGGGGCCCGGCAACGCGTTCTGGCAGGCGCTGCACCTGACCGGGCTGACGCCGGTCGAGCTGGCGCCGGCGGAATTCGGGCGTCTGCCCGAATACGGGATCGGATTGACCGACATCTGCAAGACGTCCTCCGGCTCCGATGCGGAAGTCGGGGTGGTCGAGTTCGACGTCGCCGGCCTGCAGGGGAAGATCGCCGCCGCCGAACCGGGCCACCTCGCCTTCAACGGCAAGAACGCCGCCCGCGGCGCGCTCGAACGCGACGTCGCCTACGGGCCCCAGGACGAGCAGGTCGGCGGCGCCCCGGTCTGGGTCCTGCCCTCGACCTCCGGCCGCGCCCGCAGGTTCTGGAAGATCGAGCCGTGGCGGGAGCTGGCCCTGGCCTGCGGCGCCGAGCCCGACTCGCTCTAAGCGGACTGGGTGGGATCCTCGCCGGGCCAGCGCCCGGTGAGGCGGGTGACGCCGCTGCGGACGCCGTGGTCGGTGATGCCTTTGACCAGGCGGAAGATCGCGCCCTCGACGATCAGCGCCGCGATCAGCTTCGGAATCGAGACCTGGCGCTGGTCGGGCGCCGGCGGATCCTCGTCGTCGACCAACGCCCACAGTCGCTCGAAGGCCTTCTGAGCGACGACACCGGCCAACAGGCCGGTGACGATCCCGATCGGGGCGAAGAGGATCTTCATGCATCCAGCGTACCCGGCCACCCTGGAGGGAAACGAGCGAGCTCGATTTGACGACCTGTTACGATATATCGCGTTAGATATCGATAGAAAGGTATTTCCGATGCACCGCAGACATGAATCACGACATTCCGGACATCGCGGCCGTCCCGAGTTCGCCCGCAGCCGCGGCCCTCGCTACGGGCGCGGGCGTGGCGGCCCCCGGGCTCGCCGCGGCGACGTCAGGGCCGCGGTCCTGGCCCTGCTGGCCGAGCGGCCGATGCACGGCTACGAGATGATCAAGGAGATCGAGGAGCGCACCCAGGGGGCCTGGATCCCCAGCGCCGGCTCGATCTACCCGATGCTGCAGCTGCTCGAGGAGGAGGGGCTGATCCAGGGCGAGGAGAGCGGCGGCAAGCGCCGCTTCACCCTGACCGGGACCGGCGCCGCCGAGCAGGAGGCCAAGGCCGGCGAGGAGGCCCCGTGGGACGCCGTCCGCGCCGGGGCCGCGCCGGAGGCGATCCACCTCCGCGACAGCGTCGCCAAGCTGCACCACTCGATCGGCCAGGTCTTCCACGCCGCCGACGACGGCCAGCAGAAACGGGTCCGCGAGTTGCTCGACGAGACCCGCCGCAAGATCTACTCGATCCTCGCCGAGGAGAGCTAGGCGCTCGGGGCTCAGCCCCCGGGCCACCTGCCATGCGAAACCGGCCGCGTTAGCGGCCGGTTTCTGGAAGGTCCGTCCCCCAACGGACCCACACATACAGAGAACCTCTCCTCCCTGTGGCGATCCCCAGAAGCGCGGGCCTGACGACCGTTGCTTCATCGGCTATCGCCGGAGAGATTGAGGCAATCTATTCGATTGCGACGATTGGTTCAATCGTCAAAATTAATGAGATCCGGATTAGCACCCAGCTAGCCCAGAACTGGCTGCGCCGAGGGCAGCGCGGCGAGTACCCGCTCCGCCACCGCCTCGCCGGTCAGCCCCGCCTCGGCGCGCAGCAGCGCCGGCTTGCCGTGGGTGACGTAGCGGTCGGGAAGGCCGACCCGCAGCACCCGCGCCCGTTCGGCCGGGCCCTCCTCGAAGGCGTCCTCGAGATGCTCCAGCACCGCCGCACCGAAGCCGCCGGGCAGCACGTTCTCCTCGATCGTCACCACCAGGTCGTGCTCGCGCGCCAACCGCTCGGCCAGCTCGCCGTCGATCGGCTTGGCGAAGCGGGCGTCGGCGACGGTCACCCTGAGGTCGTGGCCGGCGAGGATCGCCGCCGCCTCGCGCGCCACCGCGACGCCGTAGCCGTAGCCGAGCAGGGCGACCCGCTCCCCCTCGGCCAGCACCTCGCCGGTTCCGATCGGGATCAGCTCCGGCCTCTTCGGCAGCTTCGCCCCCTCCCCCGCCCCGCGCGGGTAGCGCAGCGCCGCCGGGCCCTCGTGGGCGACGGCGGTATGGAGCATGTGGACCAGCATCGCCTCGTCCCGCGGGGCCATCACGACGACGTGCGGGATCGGCCGGAAGTAGGAGACGTCGAAGGCGCCGTGATGGGTGGGGCCGTCGTCGCCGACCAGCCCGGCCCGATCCATCGCGAAGGTCACGTCCAGCTGCTGCAGGCAGACGTCGTGGATGATCTGGTCATAGGCGCGCTGGAGGAAGGTCGAGTAGATCGCGCAGACCGGCTTCGCCCCCTGCAGCGCCAGGCCCGAGGCGAGCAGGACCGCGTTCTGCTCGGCGATGCCGACGTCGTAGTACTGGCCGGGCAGCTCGTCGGCGAGCTCCTGCAGGCCGGTCCCCCCCGCCATCGCCGCGGTGATCCCGATCACCCGCTCGTCGGCCTTGGCCTCGGCGACGATCGCGTCGGCGAAGACCTGGGTGTACTGGGGCGGCGCCCCGGCGGCCGGCGGCTTCTCCAGCATCTCCGGTGCGATCGCGCCCGGAGCATCCGTTTCCGTCACCGGTACCGGCTTGGCCGAGGCCGGCTTGCCGTTGACGATCGAGTTGGGCTTGGCCGCGTGCCATTTCTCCATCGACTCCAGGCCGCCCTCTTCGGCCGGCAAGAAGCCCTTGCCCTTGACCGTGTGGATGTGGACGACGACCGGGCGTTCGGCCTCGAAGGCCTCCTTCAACGCCTCGCGCAGAGCGTGCACGTCGTGGCCGTCGATCACGCCCATGTAGGCGAGGTCGAGCTCCTCGAAGAAGAGGCCGGGGGCCCAGTAGGCCTTGATCGCCGACTTGATCTCCGGGCCGAGCCGCTCGATCCGCCGGCCGAGGCCGAGCGGCAGCTTGGTCAGCCGGTCCTCGACCCCCTCGCGAGCGTGGAAGAGACGGGGGTTGAGGCGGATCCGGTTGAAGTAACGGGAAAGGGCGCCGACGTTGGGGGAGATCGACATGCCGTTGTCGTTGAGGACAATCACGACCGGCGTCTGCAGGCCGCCGGCGGCGTGCAGAGCCTCGTAGGCGACGCCGCCGGTGAGGGCGCCGTCGCCGATCACGGCCGCGACCTTCCCGTCCTCGCCGATCCCCTTGCGCATCGCCTCCTTCAGCCCGACCGCGTAGCCGATCGAGGTCGAGGCGTGGCCGGCACCCATGATGTCGTGCTCGGACTCCTCGATCGAGCAGAACGGAGCCAGGCCCTGGTACTGGCGGATCGTCGGCAGCTGCTCGCGACGGCCGGTCAGGACCTTGTGCGGGTAGGCCTGGTGGCCGACGTCCCAGAGCACCTTGTCGCGCGGCGAGTCGAGCAGGCTGTGGAGGGCAACGGCGAGCTCGCAGGTGCCGAGGTTGGCGCCGAAGTGACCGCCGATCTCACCGATCGTGTCGATGATGTAGGTGCGCATCTCCTGCGCGACCCGCTGCAGCTGCTCGTCGTCGAGCTCGTGCAGGTCGGCGGGGCCGTCGATGCCGGCCAGCAGCGCCTCGGTGGTGTCGCTTTCGCTGCCCTGGGTGGGAGGCTTCTCGCTCATTCGTTCCTCGTGAAGATGTAGTCGGCCACGCGCCTCAGGTCGCCGGTATCCCCCGCCGCCTCGGCCAGCGCCGCGGTCGCCTTGGCGTGGGACTCGGCGGCCAGCTCGCGGGCGCGGTCGAGCCCGAAGAGGCTGACGTAGGTGAGTTTTCCATGTCGCTCATCGCTTCCATGTGGCTTGCCGAGCTGCTCGTCGCTCTCGGCGACGTCGAGGATGTCGTCGACGATCTGGAAGAGGACCCCCAGCTCGCCGGCGAAACGGCGATAGGGAATTGTCTCAGGTTCGCCGAGCCCCTCGAGGATCAAGATGACGCCGACGCTGGCGGCGATCAAGCGGCCGGTCTTCAGCGCGTGCAGGGCACGCAGCCCGGGGGCGTCGTCCTCGGCGCCGATCACGTCAACGTACTGGCC
>DATBXZ010000014.1:0-2832 GCA_036513995.1 Solirubrobacterales bacterium
CGAGCAGGCGGGCGAAGCCGCCCTCAGTGAGCCCCAGGTCCATGACAACGACGCGAGCGCCGGGGCGCAGCCGCTGCCAGGCCCTCGCCAGCGCCGGGCGCGGCTCGGGCAGCGCCGAGTAGCTGAGGCTGAAGAGGACCCCGTCGATGTCGCGGTCGATCTGCAGCTGAGTGGCGTCCTGGCGCAGCAACTGCACGTTCGACCACCCTTCGCGCTCGGCGAGCTTTCTCGCCTCGGCCAGCATCCCGGCGGAGGCGTCGACGGCGATCACGGCGCCGGTGGGACCAACCGCTCCGAGGAGATAGGGAAAGTTGCGACCGGTGCCGGCGCCGATCTCGAGGACGACGTCGCCTGGCTTCAGCCCGAGCGCGGCGACGGCCCGGCGGCGGGCGGGCGGGAAGATCAGGTACAGGGGCTCGAAGGTGCGGTAGAAGCGGGCGACGCGGTCGTACTTCTGCGTGTTGAGCGCCTGGGAGCGGCGGGTCGGGTGCTCAGCGGCGCTCATTGGAGGAAGCGTAGGGGCTTGCTGGTTGCCAGCGAGGTCGACTTCGACTTGACTCTGGTCGGCGGCAACCGCGAGCTGGTCGACGCGCCCGCATCGCTAGACCCCCGTAAACCGGGGGCTTCTGGTGCTCACTGGTGGTGCCGGCAGCCGTTGCGCTGATCAGCTGCCTCGCGCAAGGCCCGCTTCACACCTCTGTCTCGATACTGAAACGCCTTTCCAACCAGCGATTAACAAGGGTCCCATTGGGTGTTTCTAGCCTGATCGTGGTCTCGGGGTCTCGTCCGTCCGATCTCCCCAAACGACAGGAACTAGACATGAAACGCCTTCTGGCTCTGCTCTCTGCCCTGGCGGCTTTCTCGGCGCTCGCGGCTGCTGTCGCGCTCGCCTCGCCGCCCCCCTCGCATGGCTCCCAGTCCGACCAGCTTCTCTTCAAGCCGGCGAATCCGCGGACCCCGATCCGCCATGTCGTCGAGATCTTCCAGGAGAACGTCTCCTTCGACCATTACTTCGGCACCTACCCGCATGCCGCCAACAGCGACGGCGTGAACTTCCAGCCGCTGCCGCACACCCCGGCGGTCGACGGCCTCACCCCGGCGACCAGCTCCTCGATCCCGCCGAGCCTTCGCCACAGCACGAACCTGCTGACCTCTAACCCCAACCAGTCGCTGCCCAAGCGGCTCGACAGCAACGCCGTCGGCCTCCCCGGCGACGCCGGCGGCCAGCTCACCTGCGACCAGGACCACGACTACAGCGACGAGCAGCAGGCCTTCGACAACGGCCTGATGGACCGCTTCGTGCAGAGCGTCGGCACCGGCGGCGGCACGACCCCGTTCGGCGCGCCCTGCAACAAAGAAACGGTGATGGACTACTACGACGGCAACACCGTCACCGGCCTTTGGAACTACGCCCAGCACTACGCGATGAGCGACAACTCCTACGGGACCACGTTCGGTCCCTCCGCGCCGGGAGCGATCAACCTCGTCTCCGGCAACACCGGCAACGTCGACGCCTCACACGAGGCCAATAGCCCCTCGATCTCCACCTCGACCAGTCCCGACAACGACATCACGCCGGACGGCAAGGGCGGCTTCTCGCTGACCAGCGACGCCCAGCCCTACTGGGACGACTGCTCCACCCGCGACGCCGTCGCCATGTCGGGCAAGAACATCGGCGACGAGCTCAACGCCGCCGGGCTCTCCTGGGGTTGGTTCGAGGGTGGCTTCCGTCCCTCGACCAGCTATCAGGCCGCCCTGGAAGCGACCGGACAGACCGGCCAGCCGACCAGCACCTTCATCCCGGACGAGTTCAAGGCCGCCGAATTCCAGAAAGCGATCCCGCACTCCACCAACCAGGGCCTCTGCGACGCCGTGACCCCGGTCGGCGAAGCCCTCGGCGGCAGCGGCCAGTGGGGTTACAAGGACGACTACATCCCCCACCACGAGCCGTTCCAGTACTACGCCTCCACGGCTAACCCGCACCACCTGACGATCCCGCGCAGCGCCAACGGACACGACAAGCTCGCCGGCCTGGCGACGATCGGCATCGACACTCAGTCCTACGTCAACGGCGTGCCGCAGTTCAACACTCCGAACCACAACTACGACATGAGCGATTTCGATCAGCTGGTGACGGCGATCTCTAATCACGAGCTGCCCTCCTCGGCCCTGCCGGCGGTCAGCTTCCTCAAGGCCCCCGGCTACCAGGACGGCCACGCCGCCTACTCCGATCCGGCCGACGAGCAGGAATTCGTCGCCCACACGGTCAACGAGATCATGAATACGCCGGACTGGCGCCACACGGCGATCGTCATCAACTACGACGACTCCGACGGTTGGTATGACCACGCCAACAGCGGTGTCCTCAACCCGTCGCTCTCGTCGGCGGACAACCTCACCAACACGACGCTGAGCGGGCCGACCTCCGAACAGTGCGGTCCCAAACCGCAGACCGCCCTGCCGCTGGGTGGGGAGCAGGGGCGCTGCGGGCTCGGCCCGCGGTTGCCGATGCTGGTGATCTCGCCGTTCGCCAAGCGCAACTACGTCGATCACAACCTCAGCAACCAGGCCTCGACGATCAACTTCGTCGAGTACAACTGGCACCTGCCGGGCATCGCCGGTTCCTTCGATCAGGCGCAGGGGGGCACCGATAAAGCCGAGCACGTGCCGTTCGACCTGGCCGGGATGTTCGAATTCGAAGGTGGGTCCAACAACCCGCGGTTGCCGCTGAGCCCGCTCACGGGCGAGCCGGTCGAACCCGAACCCGAATCCGAATAGAGCACTCCGAACATCGGTGCAAATCGCGACGAGCGAGGCTATTGGGCCTCGCTC
>DATBXZ010000015.1:0-2242 GCA_036513995.1 Solirubrobacterales bacterium
GACTCTGACGAGCCTCCCCGCTGTTGCTCGGCAGAGTCCTCCCCGACTCTCCCTACGCCGAAGCTGACTCGAGCCAGTCCCGCATCGACAGGTGCCGCCCGACCCGTTCGCCGCTGGCCAGCTCGGCCCGCAGCTCGCCCAGGGTCCCGTAGCGCTCCGCCACCACGTTGTGGCGGTGGATCGTCTCCAGGTTCTCCTGGCGCGCCATCACGAAGGCCTCGTCGGGCAGGTCGGGGTAGCCCTCGACCACCTGGCGCACCATCTCCCGCACGCAGTCCTCGACGAAGCGCGGGTTTTCGTGCGCCTTGACGACGACCGACATCTCGTCGGGGCGCTTCATCAGCTCGTAGATCTCCGAGCTCATCGAGCTCTCGGCGATCCGCAGCAGCTCCGGCGCGTCGATCCAGGAGGGGCCGCCCTCGGGGCAGCCGACGTGGAGGGTGCCGATGCCGCGCTGGTTGTGGGTGGCGATCGGGACGACGTCGACGACGCGCTCGATCTCCTCGGCGCTGAAGCCCTCCGCCGCCAGCCGTTCGCGCGAGAGCCCGGCGACCATCTCCTGGGCGCAGGGACAGGCGGTCATGCCCTGGGCCTGGACGCCGGTCAGCGTCCTCGTGCCGTGCTCGGAATCGACCGCGGTGCCGAAGAGGACGTAGATCTCCTGCGTGCTCTTGCCGCTCTCCGGCGTCGTCGCCGTCTCCGGGTAGCGCGCCGTGACCGAGACCTCGGCTCGCAGCCCCCCCTGGCGCTCGCGCACCTTCTGGGCGACGTGGGCGGCCAGCACCTCGGCCTTGAAGGCCTCGCCCAGCACCACCTCGTCGATCGCCTCGCCGACGATCTCCTCGAAGCGGGACATGTGGACGCCGGCCTGCCGCGGGTTGAGGTCGACGAAGCACTCGAACTCGGCGTAGAACAGATTCTCGGCGCCGTCGGCCTTGACCCGGATCACCTTCTCGACCCCGGTCACGCCAACCCGCGAGAGGCTCACCTGCGTCGCCGGCAGCGAGGCCTGGACGTCGGGAGCGGCGGATGCGGTCGGCTGGCTGGCCATCGGCTTATGAAGAGTAAGCGACCGGGACCGTCGGCTGCCCGGAGGCCTTCGCCCGGACGGCCCAGCGGCCGATGCCGGGGGTCCATCCGCCTATACTTCGACCCGCCGGAGCGTTAGGGCCGGCCCATGGGAATGGGGGAGAGAGTTGCAGTCGAGTAAGTGAGCATCGAGCCGTTGGAGACGGTTACCGACGTCCTGGATCCCGGCGCGGGGGAGGCCCCGGTGGCCGAAGTCGAGGAGCTGCGCGGGCTCATCGCCCTGGGTCGCGAGCGCGGCTACCTGACCTTCGAGCAGATCGCCTCCACCCTGGAGGAGGTCGAGATCACCAAGGAGCAGGTCTCCGGCCTGCACGCGCACCTGGTCGAGCACGGCGTCGACGTGATCGCTGAGGACGGCGTCAGTGCTTACAAAGAGCAGCGCGGCGGCGAAGGCAACGGTCAGCCGAAGAAGGAAGAGCTCGACCTCACCGTCGAGCCCAGCCTCGACTCGCTGCGCCTCTACCTGCGCTCGATCGGCCGGGTCGAGCTGCTGACCGCGGCCCAGGAGGTCGAACTGGCGAAGCGGATCGAGCGCGGCGACATGCTGGCGAAGCGGCAGATGGTCGAGGCCAACCTGCGCCTGGTCGTCTCGATTGCCAAAGGCTATCTGGGGCGCGGCCTCAGCTTCCTCGACCTGATCCAGGAGGGCTCGCTGGGGCTGATCCGGGCGGTCGAGAAGTTCGACTACCGCCGCGGCTACAAGTTCTCCACCTACGCGACCTGGTGGATCCGCCAGGCGGTGACGCGGGCGATCGCCGACAAGGCGCGGACGATCCGCATTCCCGTCCACATGGTCGAGAAGCTGAACCGGGTCGCCCATGTGGAGCGGCAGCTGGTGCAGAAGCTGGGGCGGGAGCCGGAGCCGGCGGAGATCGCCGCGGAGCTGCGCTGGCCGGTCGCCGACGTGCGCGACATCCAACGGGTGTCGCAACTGCCCGTCTCGCTGGAGAAACCGGTCGGCGACGAGGACGAATCCGAGCTCGGCGACTTCGTCGCCGACGACGCGGTGCTGGAGCCGTTCGAGGAGGCCAGCGAGCACCTGCAGAAAGAGGGCGTGCGCAAGGCCCTGGAGGCGCTTCCCGAACGCGAGCGCCAGGTGATCGAGCTGCGCTACGGCCTCGGCGGCGGCGAGCCGCTGACCCTGCTCCAGCAT
>DATBXZ010000016.1:0-6153 GCA_036513995.1 Solirubrobacterales bacterium
ATCCCGGCCGAGCTTGCCGCCGGCCGTGCCCGATCCGGTTACGCCGCGGTGAAGCTTTTGTGAACGACCTGTGAACTTTGGTCGCTCGCGACAGGCGTCGAGGGTGCCGGAGGCGCGACCGGGGACGCGTCCCCGGAGGGCTCCGGGTCGAACCGGTAGCCGACCCCGAAGTGGGTGTGGATGTACTCCCACTCGGGCGAGCGCTTCTCGAGCTTCTGGCGCAGCTTGCGGATGAAGACGTCGACCGAGCGGTCGCCATGGGCCATCGCATATCCCCAGACGCGCTGGTAGATCGCCTCGCGCTCGAGAACCTGGCCCTTCGCCCCGGCGAGCAGCTGCAGGAGCTCGAACTCGCGCCGGGTCAAGTCGAGGCTGCCGCCGCCGAGGACGAAGGCCTGGAACTGGTCGGGCCGGATCTCCAGCTCGCCGGCAACCGTGGGGCCGACCTGCTCTTCGGAGCGACCGCGGCGGTGACGGCGCGAGACCGCTTCGATCCTCGCCATCGCCTCCTCGGGGTGACAGGGCTTGGTGATCCAGTCGTCGACGCCGAGGCGCAGGCCGCGGACACGCTGGGCAACGGTGGAGCGGCCCGTGCAGACGACGATGCCGAGGTCGGGGAGCATCCCGCAGACGCGCTCCATGTAGGCCCAGCCCTCCTCACCCAGCAGCGAGGGGTCGACCAGCAGCGCGTTCAGCTTCATCGCCACCAGCTCCGAAGGCGGGATCGCGCTGGAACCGACGCGTAGCTGCCAGCCGGCTGCGTCGGCGCGCTTGGCAAGCACGGTGACGAAGCCGCTGTCGTTGTCGATGACGGCGAGCCTGACGATGGGACGATTGTATGCGCCCTGGACGGAGGAACTACCTGCGTTAACAGGATTTTTACAGGCAGATCGCCGCCAAATTGCGGCAATCTCATACGAAAATGGCCCGGCGGCGAGGCCGCCTAGCTGATCGCGCCCGTGGCGGTCAGGACCAGCACCAGTGCGCCCAGGGCGATCCGGTAGACGACGAAGATCCGCAGCGTGTGGGTGCCGAGGTAGCGGATCAGCCAGGCGATCGCCGCGTAGCCGGTGACGAAGGCGACCAGCGTCGCGATCACCGTCGCCGCCGCCGAGGGACTGCCGTTTTCGCCGACCTTGCGCAGCTCGAAGAGGCCGCTGAGGACCACCGCCGGCACCGAGAGCAGGAACGAGTAGCGAGCGGCGGCGACGCGGTCGAAGTTGCGGAACAGGCCGGCGGAGATCGTCGACCCAGAGCGCGAGACACCGGGGACCAGGGCCAGCGACTGGGCGATGCCGATGAAGAGACCGTCACGGCCGTTCATCTCGGTCAGGTCCCGCTGCTTGGTGCTGACCCGCTCGGCCGCCAGCATCACGAAGGAGAAGAGGATCAGAGCCGAGCCGATCAGGTAGAGGCTGCGCGCGCCGGATTCGATCTGGTCCTTGAAGATGAAGCCGAAGATCACGATCGGGATCGTGCCGAGAGCGATGAACCAGCCGAGCCTCGCCTCCTGGCTGGCCTGGCGGATCGGTACCCGCAGCTCGCTCAGCCAGGCGCCGGCGATGCGCCGGAGGTCGGCGCGGAAGTAGATCAGCACCGCCGCCATCGTCCCCAGCTGGATCACGGCGGTGAAGCCGGCGCCTGGGTCTTCCCAACCGAGCAGAGCGGGGACGATGCGCAGGTGCCCGCTGGAGGAGATCGGCAGGAACTCGGTCAGCCCCTGCACGAGGCCGAGGACGATTGCTTCAAGGGTGCTCATGGCGGCGCATCCTATGGCCGCGCCTTAACGCGAGATGAGAGAGATCGTCCGGCGCCGCTGCTCGACGCCGCTGCCGTGCGCTAGATTTTCGCCCGTGAAGCGGACCGCGGCAGCCCTCGTCTCGATCCTGGCCATGATGCTCGTGGTGGCCCCGGCGGCGATGGCCGAGAACGGCGTCGGCCTGGCCGGCCCGACCACCGACAAGACGGTCACCTTCTTCTGCTTCGGCGTGATCGCCTTCTTCGCGATCCTGCCGATCGTGATGTCGCTGATCCAGGGCAAGCTGGAGAAGCGCAAGGAACGCCGCCGCAGCGACCTCGAGCGCCTCAGCTAAGCCGGAACCCGCTCAACAGGCGTTTCTCCGTCTCGCCCTCGATCTTCGCCACGACTTCGACCCGGCCCTCCAGCGGGGTGCCGCGGATCTTCGTCGCCAGCAGATCGTCGACCTGGAAGATGCCGGCCGAGTTGTTGAGCTCGATCTCGATCCGCACCGGGTGCTCCTCCCCCACCTCGATCCGCACCTCGTCGATCGCGGCGGCGGAGATCGAGTGGATCCCCTCGTGGCCAGACTCGATCGGGATGCGGGTGCGGCCCTGGGCCATGTCGAGGGCGTCGGCGACGCGGACGATCCCGGCCTCGAGCGTGTAGGGCTCGCCGCGGCGGCGGTGGCCGATGATCGCGTGCAGGATCTCGGCGGCGACGATGCTGCGCTCGGGCTCACGGTAGGAGCCGGCAAGCAGTCGCTCGAGGGCGCCGTTGGCGAGGAACAGCGAGTAGGCCTCGTGATCGGCGCGGTGGATCGACATGCCGACGTCGTGCAGGAGGGCGCCGCCGGCGACGACGACCTCGGCGTCGCGGTCGCGCATCCCGTGGTCTGAGACCATCGCCGGCTCGACTCCCGCCTTGACCAGCAGGCGCAACAACCGCAGGGCGATGTTGAGGACGATCTGCATGTGGACCCAGGAGTGGTCCGACATGCCGAGGCGCTCGGACTGGACCTGGGCCATGTACCACCAGGCCCGCACCTGGTCGTCGGCGTTGACGGCCTCGAGGAAGCCCTCGAGCTTGCGGTTGCCGCGAGTCGGGGCGCGCACCTTGGCCTCGGCGATCGCCTCTTTGGGGGGCTTGCGGGCGGGCCCGCTCGGATCGGGGCTGGGAACGGGCTCCGTCATCGGCCGGATCGTAGGGAAGGGGTCGGGTGCTCCTTCCCACCGGGCGCCGGCCCTGACCCGGTCAGCCGCAGACAGGCCAGGGACTGGAGCCAGACCGGGCGTAGAGAAGGGCGGCGCGGTAGTCCTGTTCGGCCTCGGGGGCGGCGGCGGGGTCGCCACTGCCGCCGACCGATTCCCAGGTGCCGAAATCGAACTGGTATTTGCCGCGGTAGGTGCCGTCGGAGGAGACGGCGGTGGGGTCGCCGCCGGACTCGCAGGCGGCGATCGATTCGAGGGTCGCGATGGTGACGCCGCCGGGGAGGGTGGCGAACATCTCCCGACGCTGCTTGCGGACGGCGGCGCGGTGTTCGACCCGAATCTGGTGCGTGACCGTGTCGATCACGTGATGAAAGTGGTCGATCGATCGTTGCAGCGGCGCGATCCGCACCACCTCGGCATGGCCGACCGCAACGTTGTCGCCACCGGAGCCGTTCGCGGCGAGGGCGGTCGCCGGGAGGACGAGGGCGACGAACAGGACAGGGAGAATATGTGTGCGTTTTGTAAGCAAGCGCGGGACCGTGGCGGTATTTGCGGCCTCGATGGGTGACCGAGATCACACAACGACCCTAGAAAGCGCCGATCCGCACTTGCCCAGGCACGGATTCCATTCGGCGACACCGGCCCGTGCAGCGGGACTTGCGGGATGATCTGCGGATCGTCGGTCAATCGACAACCCGCTTGCTGCTCGCCTGCCCGGACCGGCCGGGGCTGATCGCGCGGGTCAGCGGCTTCCTCGCCGACGCGGGGCTCAACATCGTCGACGCCGACCAGCACTCGACCGCCGAGGGCCGCTTCTTCATGCGGATGGTCTTCGATCCGGTCCCCGGCGCAGAGCGCGAGGAGCTGCAGCGGCGCTTTCAGGAAGAGGTCGCCGGGCCCTTCGAGATGGAGTACCGCTTCGCCGAGTCGAGCCAGGCCAAGCGGGTGGCGATCATGGTCTCGCGCGAAGACCACTGCCTCTCCGACCTACTCTGGCGCTGGCGCAGCGGCGAGCTCGGCGGCGAGCTGGTCGCGATCATCTCCAACCATCCCGACGTCGCCGAGCAGGTCGCCGCGGTCGGCCTCCCCTTCCATCACGTTCCGGTCGACTCCGGCTCCCGCGGGGAGGCCGAGCGCAGGGCCATCGACCTGCTCGGCGACGTCGACCTGCTCGTCCTCGCCCGCTACATGCAGGTTCTCTCCGCGGGCTTCCTGGACGCGCTCGGGGCGCCGGCGATCAACATCCACCACAGCTTCCTGCCGGCCTTCGTCGGCGCCGACCCCTACCGCCGCGCGCACGAGCGCGGGGTCAAGCTGATCGGCGCCACCGCCCACTACGTCACCGCCGACCTCGACGCCGGCCCGATCATCGACCAGGACGTGACCCGGGTCAGCCACAGCGACGAGGTCGAGGACCTGGTCCGGGTCGGACGCGACGCCGAGCGGCTGGTCCTGGCCCGCGCCGTGATGGCCCACCTCGACGACCGCGTCCTGCTCGACGGCGAGCGCACGATCGTCTTCTGATGATCCCCGGCTCGCGCGCACCCGGCATCGTCCAGCTGCTGAGCTACGCACACGACCCACTGGGCTTCCTCGCCGGCCAGCAGCGCCGCTACGGGGACATCTTCGCGCTCCGCTTCCCCTACTTCGGACGCATCGTCTACGTCGCCCAGCCGGAACTGGTGAAAGCGCTCTTCACCGGCGATCCCGCCGTATTCCACGCCGGCGAGGCGAACGCGACCGTGCTCGAGCCGGCGCTCGGGCCGAGCTCGGTGCTGACCCTCGACGACGGCCCGCATCTGCGCCAGCGCAAGCTGCTGCTGCCGCCCTTCCACGGCGAGCGGGTCGAGCGCTACGGCGAGCTGATCCGCGGGATCACCCGCCACGAGATGCAGAGCTGGCCGCTCGGCGAGCCGTTCGCGATCCGCCCCCACACCCAGCGGATCACCCTGGCGGTGATCATGCGCGCCGTCTTCGGCGTCCACGACGAGGAGCGGCTGGTGCGCTTCGAGGGGCTGATCGACGAGTTCGCCCGCCGGGTCGGCCTGGTCGCCTCCCTCCCCCCTCTGCGCCGCAGCTTCGGCCGGCTCAGCCCCTGGGCTCGGTTCGTGCGCTCGCGGGACGCCCTGGACACCTTCGTCTACGAGGAGATCGCCCTGCGCCGGGCCGAGGCCGAGCACGAAGAGCGCGACGACGTGCTCTCGCTGCTGCTCGGCGCCCGCGACGAGGACGGCAGCCCGATGAACGACCGCGAACTGCGCGACGAGATGGTGACGGTGCTCGGCGCCGGCCACGAGACGACCGCGACCGGCCTCGCCTGGGCGGTCGAGCGGCTCGCCCACAACCCCGCCGTGCTGGCGCAGTTGCGCGAGTCGCTGGCCGCCGGTGAGGAGGACTACCTCGCGGCGACGGTCAAGGAGACGCTGCGCTCCCGGCCGGTGATCATCGACGTCGGCCGCAAGCTGACCGCACCGGCGACGATCGGCGGACACGAGCTGGCGGCCGGATCCTTCGTCCTCGCCGCGATCTCCGCCCTCCACTACCGCGAGGACTGCTTCCCCGAGCCGCAGCGGTTCCGGCCCGAGCGCTTCCTCGATGCCAAGACCGACAACTACGCCTGGATCCCCTTCGGCGGCGGCGTTCGCCGCTGCATCGGCGCCGCCTTTGCCGAATACGAGATGCGGACGATCCTGCGCGAGTTCGTCGAGCGCGCCGACCTACGCGCTGCCGACCCGGCGCCGGAAAAGGTCAAGATCCGCAACATCACGTTGGTCCCGGCCCGAGGTGCCCGAGTGGTCCTAAGGCGTCCGCCGAGTCCGTCTGGCCAAGCAGGCCAAGGACGCAGGGAGCGAAGCGCGCTCCGCACGTGAGCGACCGGGGACGGCGGCGCGCGCCGTGTCAGACGGACTCGGCGGCCTGCTCCCACTTCTCCAGGAGCTGCTCGACGTCGCGCTTGGCCTCCGCGTGGCGCACTTCTGCCTGCGCCGCGCGATCGGGGTTGGACCAGGCGGCAGGGTCGGCAAGCTCTTCCTCGACCTCGCGCAGCGTCGCTTCGGCGCGCTCGATCCGCTGCTCCAGCCTGGCCGCTTTCTTCGCCGCCTTCTCGGCCGGCTTGGTGGCGCTGTACTTGCCGCCTTCGCTCGACGTCGCGGACTTCGCCGCGGCCGTCGCCGCCGACTCGCGCTCGTCCCGGCGCCGCTGGTA
>DATBXZ010000017.1:0-2352 GCA_036513995.1 Solirubrobacterales bacterium
CCTGTACCGAGCGGCTGCGCGGGCGCCTCGACGAAACCGCCGGCGGCGAGGCGTTCGAGATCGGCGAAGAGTTCAGCTCCTTCACCGTCGACGTCACCTCGGCCCTGGCGCTGGGAGACGACCTGAACACCCTGGAGCGCCGCGACAACGAGCTGCAGGGGCACCTGCACCGGGTGATGGAGATGACCGGCCGGCGCAGCGCCTCGCCGGTCGCCTACTGGCGGCGGGTGCGACTGCCCGCCGACCGCGCGGTGGACCGCTCGACCGCGGCGATGCGCGAGGCGATCGCCGGCTTCATCGAGCGTGCCCGGGCGCGGATGGAGAGCGACCCGAGCCGCTACGAGAACCCCGAGAACCTGCTCGAGTCGATGCTTGCCGCCCAGAGGAGCGACCCGGAGTTCAGCGAAGACGACCTCGTCGGCAACATGTTCACGATCCTGCTGGCGGGCGAGGACACCACCGCCAACACGCTCTCCTGGACCACCTGGCTGCTCGGCAGCCGGCCCGATATCCAGGCCCGCATCGCCGCGGAGGCCACCGCGGTCCTGGGCGAGGCGTCCGAGCCGCTGGAGTACGAGTCGGTCGAGCGCCTCTCCTACACCGAGGCGGTGCTGCGGGAGTCGATCAGGCTGAAGCCGGTCGCCCCCTTCCTGCCGGTGGAACCGCTCGCCGAGACGACGATCCGCGGCGTGCGGATCCCGGCCGAGACGCGCCTGTTGCTGATGACCCGATTCGTCACCCGCACCGCCGCCGGGCACAGCGAGGGGCTGTATCCGGAGCGCTGGCTGGAGGAGAAGGAGGAGACGGCGGCACCGAAATCGCTGGCCTTCGGCGCCGGGCCCCGTTTCTGCCCCGGCCGCAACCTCGCCTTCTTGGAGGCGAAAGCGGCCCTGGCGACGATCTGCCGCGACTTCGAGGTCGAGCTCGACGAGTCCGCCGGCGAGGTCAGGGAGTCCTTCAAGCTGGCGATGGTCCCGGTGGGCCTGCGGGTGCGACTGCGCCGGCGCGACCGGATGCCGGCAACGGTCTCAGGTGCCGTCAGCTAGGTCCGTCAGCTCCCGATCGGAGTGCAGGGCAGGAGGTGGGTTCCCTGCAAGGTGCTGCCGTCGGCGAAGAGGATGTGCCCTTCCGTGTAGTAGGTCCCGGTCGGGCAGCTAGCGGTCAGGTAGCTCTCCTGCTTGCCCTTATAGGTGAATCTACGGCCGATGTCGAGCTTGAACCTGATCACCGAGCCGGCCCCGCCGGTAATCGCCGGGATCTGCGAGACGCTATGGAGGCCGTAGTGACCGCGGTGGATGCGGGAGATCTTGACCGTGGCGATGACGGCGGTCGGCGCCGGGACGTCGACGTAGGTGTGGACGAACAGAAGCGTGGTGCCGCCGTGGACGCCGCCGTTGAAGAGGACGATGGGCCCCTTGGCGTCGATCGGCTCCTGTTCGGGGAAGGCGACTTCGACCTCCCCTTCTCCGGAGCCGACGATCGCATCGGGGCAGGCCTTCTTCACGGCAGCCGTGGTGCGCGCCGTCAGCTGGCCCTCCCTGCAGACAGGCAGGCCCTTGGCGTTCACCTGGATGCTCTTGTCGAAGTCGATGTTCAGGGTCTTCACCGCGGGGGGATGAGTGCCGTCGACGGTGCCGATTTCAGCGTCGATGCGCGCCGAAATCGGGGTCTGGCCGTGTCGGGGCAGCTTGCCCGGGAAGATCCCTCCGTTGTCCCTGAGGAAGAGGTTGCCGGCGCGAATCACGTGCGGCTTGGCGAAAGCACCCGCCGCGGCGAGCAGCGCGAACACGGCCATGACTGTCCCGGCGCGAATCAAATGCTTGCTCATGCTCTTCCCCCTGCCTCGTGAGATGGGTCGAGCCGATCTTCTCCACCTATGCGCGGTCGCCGCCTCCCCAATATGGGGTCTTGCTCACCCGGGATTCAGCAAACCGGGAAGGGCGATCAATCGTCCAGGCGCAACGCGGTCTCCAGCTCCGTCGCGAAGTCCCCGAGGGGGCGACCGAAGAGATCCTCGATGGCGCGGATGCGATTCGTGACCGTGCGGCGGTCGACACCCAGCGCGGCGGCGGTCGAGGAGATGTTCCGCCCGGAAGCGAAGTAGGCCCGCAGGGTCTCTCGCCCCACCCTGCCGCCGTCCCGCGCTCTTTCGAGCGGCTCCAGGTAGAGCTGGTGCAGCGAGGTGGCGACGAGATCGTCGCGGAGGATCGAGGCCAGCAGGGCGACGTCGGCGTAGCGGAGGACGGCCTGCCCTCTGCGCTCGGCGATCGGCAGCGCCGCCTTGGCCTGGCGGTGGCTGAAGCGCCAGCCCGAGGGCCCCTCGCCGGGCTCGCCGACGGTCACGAACACCCG
>DATBXZ010000018.1:0-2065 GCA_036513995.1 Solirubrobacterales bacterium
CACCATCGGGTTCGTGATCGAGGAACGGCGGCGTAGGCAGCGAACCCTTTCCCGGCTACCCTAGAGGGAGCAGATGGCAGTAAGCAGTGGCACTGTCCAAGTTGTCATGCCGGCGATGGGTGACTCCGTCGCCGAAGGCACTGTGCTCGAATGGCACAAGCACGAGGGGGACAGCGTCGCGGCCGACGAGACGATCGTCGAGATCTCGACCGACAAGGTCGACGCCGAGGTGCCCTCGCCGGCCACGGGCCGGCTGGTGAAGATCTACGCCACCGAGGGCGAGACGGTCGCGGTCGGTGCGGTCCTGGCCGAGATCTCGACCGACGGCGCCGGTGCCGAGAACGGCGCCGAGGTGCCCGCGACGGGGGTGGGCGGGACACCAGTTTCGGGCGAATCTCCGCCCGCCACCCCGGCCGAGGCCGTGGCTAGCGCCGTGACCGAGGCCGAGGGGCTCGCGGCCGCGGAGGCCGCGACCGGCGAGCTGATCGACATCGTCACCCCGACCGGCGGCGAGTCGGTCACCGAGGGCACGATCCTCGAGTGGTCGGTCAAGGTCGGCGACGCCGTCAAGCAGGGCGACACGGTCGTCGAGATCTCGACCGACAAGGTCGACATGGAGCTCCCCGCACCCGCGTCCGGGACGATGGCCGAGATCCTGGCCGAGGAGGGCGAGACGGTCAGCGTCGGGCAGGTGATCGCGCGGATGAGCGCCAGCGCCGCCTCTGGCAACGGCACCGGCACCACCGTCCCCACGACTCCCGCCGCCACCCAGACCGACGGTGCTCCGGAAACAGGTGCATCCTCGAGTGAGACAGGCGACGGGGGGGTGGGGGCCAACGCGTCGCCGGTGGCCCGCCGGATCGCCGCCCAGCAGGGGGTCGACCTCTCTGGCTTGACCGGTACCGCGCGCGGCGGGCGCATCACCAAGGCCGACGTGCTCGCGGCCAAGGCGAACGGCGGAAACGGCGCCACCGCCGCCCCCGCATCCGCACCCGCGACGATCGCGCCGGCCGGGGCCCAGCCCATCCGCGGTGGCGCGGCCGCGCTGGCCCGCTACATGGACGAGTCCCGCTCGATCCCGACCGCCACCTCCTTCCGCACCCTGACCGTCGGCATCCTCGAGCAGCGCCGAGCCCAGCTCAAGGAGGCCGGCCAGCGCGTCTCGTTCACGCACCTGATCGCCTACGCGATCGCGCGCGTCGCCACCGACGACATGGCGGTCATGGCGCACCACTTCGCCGATGTCGAGGGCAAGCCATTCCGGATCGACGATGGCGCCTGCAACCTCGGGCTCGCCGTCGACGTCGAGAAGAAGGACGGCAGTCGGACGCTGATGGTGCCGGTGATCCTCGACGCGGGTCGAAAGACCTTCAAGGACTTCCTCGACGCCTACAACGCGCTCGTCGAGAAAGCGCGGACCAACACGCTCACCGCCGACGACTTGACCGGGGGGAACCTCACGCTGACCAACCCGGGCGGGATCGGCACGATCGCCTCCGTCCCGCGGCTGATGGTCGGTCAGGGAACGATCGTCGCCACCGGCGCGATCGGCTACCCGCCGGGCCTGGGCGCGATCGGCGAGGCGATCGGCGCGGAGAAGGTCATGACGATGACCTCGACCTACGACCACCGGATCATCCAGGGCGCCGAGTCGGGTCGCTTTCTGCAGCGGATCGAGGCGCTCCTCCAGGGCGAGGAGGGCTTCTACGAGCGCGTGTTCGGCGACCTCGGGCTCGCCCTGCCGGGGCTCGCGCCACCGAAGACCCCCCTGAGTCTGGCCGCCCCCGCGACCGCACCTGCGCCGGACGGCGCTGCCGCGGCTCCAGGCGCCGCGGCGCCATCGGCACCGGCCGCGATGCCCGACGAGGAGCTGATGCAGGCGGTTCAGGCGGCGACGTCGCTACTCAAGGCGCACCGGACGCATGGACACCTCGCCGCGCGACTCGATCCGCTCGGCCGCGAGCCGGAGGGCGATCCGGCGCTCGATCCCCAGCCGCTCGGCCTGACCCCCGAGCTGATGGAGCGGATCCCGGCCCACATCCTGCGCATGTACGTGCAGGGCGAC
>DATBXZ010000019.1:0-14894 GCA_036513995.1 Solirubrobacterales bacterium
CGAGTTGGTCGAACGGGTCTACGGCTGGCGGCCGGCAATGGTTCGGCGCGAAGTCAAGATTTGCAGTTTCGTCGCCTCGCCGTGCGGCAATCGTTTGCCTGATCGCGCCACCGGTGCGTGTGCGGCCGCCAGGGTCGTGGGATGGGGACGAGCACGTCGATCCGGTGGCGGAGGAGGGCGTTCGATGGCCCGGCCGGTGAGTCCGGCCAGGCGCTGATCCTGACGCTCGGCGGCGTCTTCGTACTGCTGGCCGGGGCACTTGCCCTGGTCGCGATCGCCGGTGCGGTGACCGGCAAGGGGAGGGTGCAACGCGCGGCCGATCTGGCGGCGATCTCGGCCGCTCGCTCGATGCGAGACGACCTGCCCCGCCTGCTCTCGCCCCCGGCGCTCCCCAACGGCCTGCCGAATCCGGCCCACATCGACAAGCTCGCCTACCTGGCTCGGGCACGGACAGCCGCCGCGGCGGCCGGCAGGGCAAACGGCGTCGCCCCAGACCGCCTGGACCTCAGCTTTCCCGACCTCGGCTCCTTCGCGCCGGTGCGGGCGAAGGCGATCGTCGTCGCCGGGCTCGAGGTCGGCGCGGGTCGCGGCGAGGTCGAAGCGTCGGCGGTCGCCGAAGCCGCCGCTCCGGCTGGCTCGCTCGGCGGCAGCCCGGCCATAGCCAGCGGTGGCGGCTACAGCGGGCCGCTCGTCTACCGGACCGGCGCGGGGATGCGCCCGGACGTCGCTGCCGCCTTCGACCGCATGGCGGCGGTCGCCCGCACCGCCGGCATCGCGCTGACGGTCGTCTCCGGCTTCCGCTCCGACGCCGAACAGGCGGCCCTCTTCGCCGCCCATCCCGACCCGACCTGGGTGGCGCCGCCCGGCCACTCGCTGCACCGCTGTGCGACCGAGCTCGACCTCGGGCCCGATGCCGCCTACGCCTGGCTTGCCGCCAACGCCAGCCGCTTCGGCTTCGTCCAGAGGTACTCGTGGGAGGCCTGGCACTACGGATTCGATGCCGGCCCGCCGCCCTGCTCGGAGGCCGGCAACGCGCTGGGCGGGACCGAGGGCGAGAGCACCGCGGCCCTGCCCTCGTTCGTCCCCTCCCGCTTCCAGGCGCCACTGATCGACGCCGCCTCTCGCTGGAGCGTCTCCACCGCGCTGCTGGCCGCGCAGCTGATGGCGGAGTCGAACTTCGATCCCTTTGCGGTGTCGCCGGCAGGAGCCCAGGGCATCGCCCAGTTCATGCCCGGGACCGCCGCTTCCTACGGTCTCGACGACCCCTTCGACCCGGTCGCCGCGATCGACGCCCAGGCCCACCTGATGTCCGACCTGATCCGCCAGCTCGGTTCCCCCGAGCTCGCCCTCGCCGGCTACAACGCCGGCCCCGGCGCCGTCGAAGCCTGCCACTGCGTCCCGCCCTACCCCGAGACCCAGGCCTACGTCACCCGCATCCTCGCTCTCCTCGGTGGCGCCGGAGCCCTGGCCCTGCCGACCTTCGAAGTGCGCCTGGTGGCGTAAGCGGCCCGTGACTCGGAACGTCGCTCACTTCGAACGCGTTCCCGGTCTGCAACTCTCTCATCCGATCGAGCTGCTCTGAGCCCAACCACCGTCTGAGGAGGCGCATGTCCACTCCGTTCACCCATAAGAAGCTCACCGATGTCAAGGACTCGGCGCCCGAATTCGGGATGGAGGAGGTGCAGGAGGCGCGCTTCGCCAAGGGCGACCTCGACGCCGAGAAGACCGGGGTCAGCCATCACCGGCTGAAGCCGGGGCAGCGCACCCCGTTCGGCCACAAGCACGAGGACGCGGAGGAGGTCTACATCGTCATCGCCGGTTCTGGGCGGATGAAGCTCGACGGCGAGATCATCGAGGTCGAGAGGCTCGACGCGATCCGCGTCTCGCCAGAGGTCGTGCGGGCTTTCGAGGCCGACTCCGAGGGGATCGAAGTACTCGCGGTCGGCGCCCGTCACGACGGCGACGGCGAAGTCATCCCGGGCTGGTGGAGCGAGTAGAGGTCAGCGCTTGCGCCAGGCGAGCCAGTAGCGCTCGAGCCGCCGCCGGAACGCCTTCGGCTTCTCCGCGTAGAGCCGCCGGCCGATTCCGAACGCGGCGTCGAGCAGTTCTTCCTGGCGCTCGGCGATCGCGGTTTCGAAGGGGCCGCGGTCGCCGAGATCGACGCGGGAGCGAAGGTCCTCGACGAGGACCGCGAGGTCGTGGTGGCCGCCGAGCAGGTCGGTCAGCTCGTGGGCCTGGCCCACCGTGGCCCCGAGAAGCTCCGGCCACGCCTCTTCGACGATTCGCAGCTGGTACCAGAGGTCCTTGGCGCGTTTGCGCCATTCGTGGACGTTCTCGGCCGAGGGCTCCGCGAGCGCTCGCTTCATCGCCTGGCGTCCGTCCCGGTAGGCCCTCGCGAGCCCCGGTCCCAGAAGCGACCAGGAGTCGGTCCGCAGCGGCCACTGGCGGATCGCCTCGAGCCCGGCCTCGATCGTCGCGGTCACCTCGGCGATCTTCCCGCCGGTTTCCTCGCGCACGGCGGCGGCCATCTCTTCCCGCTCGCTCCCGAGCATGCCTTCCCAGCGCCCGGCTGGGCCCGGCGGGAGCTCCTCGAACCCCCGACGCAGCTCCAGCAACGTCTCCAGCTTGACCTCGGCATCGCGACTGCCGGAGAGCAGCCGCCCGGCATCCCGGTAGCGGCGGTCCTCGGCCCCGAAGGTCTTCTTGCCAAGCTCGTCGCGGACCAGTCGCAGCAGGGCCCGCAGCTTCTTCAGCTCTTTGCGAGCGCCGTGGATGGCCACCGCGAGATCCTCCTCACCGGCGCTCCCCAGCCGCTCCAGAGCCTTCTCGGCCCGGCCCACGGCGATCCGGCGCACCCCGTCGGCAGCGTCCTCCTTCGTCCTCAACCGGTAGGCACGCGACGGCATGCCTGAAGACTAGACTGAGCGCCGATGGCTTCGGTCGAGATCCAGGGAGTCGAGGGAATGCAGGGGGTGGTCGGTCAGGAGATCGGCCCCAGCGAGTGGCGCACCGTCACACAGGCGGACATCGACGCCTTCGCTGAGCTCTCCGGCGACCACCAGTGGATCCACGTCGACGTCGAGCGGGCCAAGGCCGAGAGCCCCTTCGGGACGACGATCGCCCACGGCAACCTCACCCTCTCCCTCGTCGACGGCTTCCGCGGCGAGCTGATCTCCTCCACCGGCTTTGCCCTCGGCGTCAACTACGGCTGGGACAAGATCCGCTTTCCCGCCCCGGTCCCGGTCGACTCCAAGGTCCGCGCCCGCGCCGAGGTCGTCTCCGTCGAGGAGAAGGGTGGCGGCTGGTACCAGGTGGTCACCCGCTTCACCCTCGAGGTCGAGGGCAACGAGAAGCCGTGCTTCGTCGGCGACTCCGTCACCCGCGTGATGGCGCCCGCCGGCTGACGGGCGCCCCGCAAACGCGATTACTTGACGGTCAGCGTCCCTTCCATGCCCGCTTCGCGGTGGCCCGGGACGGTGCAGTAGTAGTGGTAGGTGCCGGGCTTGAGGTCGACCACGGTGGAGTCGGAGCCTTCGGCGATCAGTTCGGTTTGGCCGACCGTCTTGCCGCTGGAGTCTTCGATCGCGACGTCGTGGGTGAGGGGCTGGGGGTTGGTGAAGTTGAGCGTGACCTTGCCGGCCTTGGCGGTGGCGGTGTCGCTGGCGTAGGCGAGGCCGCTGGGGGCCGCTTCGATGTCGAGGGCCGCGGCGCTGCCGGTCGACTTGCCTTCGGCTTCCTTCGACCCGCCCCCGGCCGCGGCACCGCTTTCAGAGGTCGTTTCGGCGCTGGTGCTGCTGGAGCTGTCGGAGCTGCTGCTGCCGCAGGCGACCAGGGCGAGTGCGGCGAGGACTAGGGCAAATGCGACTGCGACCTTCTTCATGGCGGTCCTTTCCCGCAGGGGACTGGGTGAGTTCGTTTGACTGTACTCGGATACGAGGCGGCCGCGGTCCAGGTTCAGCGGCCGTGGAACTCGGGCTTGCCGCCGCCGAAGAAGGCCTCGACCCCGTTGCGGAGATCCTCGGTGGCCATGCTGTCGGCGATCCCGTGGCGCTCCAGCTGCAGGTGCTCGGTGAGGCTGTTCTCGATGCTGACCCCGCACAGCAGCTTCGACATCCGCACGTAGTGGGGGGCCTTGGCGGCCAGCTTCTCCGCCTTCGCCCGCGCCGCGCCGGTCAGCACCTCCGGCGCCACGACCTCGCGGACCAGGCCCTCCTCGAGTGCTTCGGTCGCGCTCAGGTTGGGATCGTCGAGCAGCAGTTCCAGCGCCCGGCTGGGGCCGACGACCCGCGGTAGGAAGTAGGTCATGCCGCCGTCCGGCGAGGCGCCGATGCGGCCGTAGGCGCAGGCGAAGAAGGCGGACTCGGAGGCGATCCTGGTGTCGCAGGCGAGCGCCAGCGAGAAACCGGCCCCGGCGGCGGGACCGTTGACGGCGGCGATCACCGGGTAGGGAATCCGCCGCAGGTCGACGATCGCCGCGTGCAGTGCCTCGGCGCCGCGCCGCACCTCCGAGGGCAGGTCGATCTCCTCATCCTCGACCCCTTTGCGGAACCAGGTGACGTCGCCGCCGGCGCAGAACGCCTTGCCGGCGCCGGTCACGATCAGCGCCCGCAGCGGCGCCCGGTCGGCGAGCCAGGAGAAGGCGACGGTCAGCTCGCCGATCATCTCCGGGCTCATCGCGTTGAAGGCGTCGGGCCGGTCGAGGGTGAGTGTGCCGATCTCCCCTTCGATCTCGATCTTCAGGGTGTTCAGCTCAGGGGGGCTCGGGGTCTGGCTCGTCAATGTGCTCTCCGTCTTGGCTTTCTGTTTGGCCGGGTGGCCAGCAGCCTACCCTTAGGGCGATGACCGAAGCAGGGGAAAAAGGCGGGCCCACGCGGGCCGAGCGGATCGCCGAACAGCGCCGCTCGCTGCCCGACTCGCCTGGCGTCTACCTCTTCTACGGCAGCGACGGCAAGCTGCTCTACGTCGGCAAGGCGCGCTCGATCCGCAAACGCGTCGCCAACCACTTCTCCGCCGGCGGCTCGCGCATGACCGCGCGGGTCGATCGCATCGACACCCTCGTCACCGCCACCGAGGCGGAGGCGCTGCTGGCCGAGCAGAGCTTCATCAAGCGCCACCGGCCGCACTTCAACATCCGCCTGCGCGACGACAAGTCCTACCCCTACGTCTGCGTCAGCCTCGACGAGGGGTACCCGCGGGTCTACTTCACCCGCGAGAAGCACCGGCCCCACCGTGCCTACTTCGGCCCCTTCTCCAGCGCCAAGCGGGTGCGGGAGACGCTCGACCTGCTCGGCAAGCTGTTCCAGTTCCGCACCTGCGAGGGTGCCGAGCCGGGCCGGCGCTCCGGCAGCCCCTGCCTCGACTACTACATAAAGCGCTGCGGAGCGCCCTGCGTCGGCCACGTCAGCCAGGAGGAGTACCGCCGCAACATCGACGCGATCGTCGACTTCCTCTCCGGTCGCTACCGCCAGGTGGAGGCCGAGGAGCAGGCGAAGATGGAGAGCGCCGCCGCGGCGGAGGAATTCGAGCGCGCCGCCCTGCACCGCGACCGCCTCAAGGCGATCCGCTCGCTGTTCGAGCGCCAGCGCGTCGCCGGTGGCAGCGTCGGCACCGCCGACCTGATCGGGGTCGCGGTCGAGGGGGCAGACGCCAACGCCCAGGTCTTCCAGGTCCGCGACGGCATCCTCGCCGCCCGCCAGAGCTTCTACCTCGAGAACCAGGCCGAGCGCGACCCGGCCGAGGTCGCCGAGGAGTTCATCGGCCAGTACTACTCGGCCTCGCCGGCGCTGCCGCCGATGATCGTCGTCGGCCCCTACCTGCGCGACCGCGCCGCGGTCCTCTCCGAGGCGCTGAGCGAGCGCCGCGGCTCCCCGGTCGAGGTCCGCGCCGCCGAGCGCGGCGACAAGCGCCGCCTGCGTGAGCTGGCCGAGCGCAACGCCCGCCTCGCCCTCGACCAGGACCGGCTGCGCCGCGAGCACCGGCGCGCGCGCCGGGTCGAGTCGCTGTCCTCGCTGCGCGAGGTGCTGGGGATGGAGGAGCTGCCGGTGCGAATCGAGGGCTTCGACATCTCCAACATCGGCGGCGAGCACACGGTCGCCTCGATGGTCGTGTTCGAGGGCGGGGCGACGAAGAAGGCGGACTACCGCAGGTTCAAAGTGCGCGGGGAGAAGCGCGACGCCGGCGGTAACGGCGGCCCCGACGACTTCGCCTCGATGGAGGAGGTGCTCGAGCGCCGGGTCGCCCGCTATCTCGAACAGGTCGACCTCTCCCCCCACGACGGCAAGCGCGACGAGAGCTTCGCCTCGCTGCCCTCGCTGCTGATGATCGACGGCGGCAAGGGGCAGCTGACGGCGGGGATGAAGGCGTTGGCGCCCTTCGTCGAGCGCGGCGTCACCGTCGTCAGCCTTGCCAAGAAGCTGGAGGAGGTCTACGTCCCGGGCCGCTCGGCGCCGCTCGACCTGGCCGCCGACTCGGAGGCCTCGAAGCTGCTGCAGCGGGTCCGCGACGAGGCCCACCGCTTCGCGATCGAACACCACCGCGGCCGCCGCGACCGGGCGATGACCGGCTCGGTCCTGGACGAGCTGAAGGGGATCGGCCCGGCCCGCAAGCGCGCCCTGCTGCAGCATTTCGGCTCCCCAGAGCGGTTTCTCGCCGCCACCCGCGAGGAGCTCGAGGCGGTGCCCGGCCTGCCTGGCAAAGTAGGCCGCGAGATCCACGAGCAGCTCAACAGAACGAACTGACGCATGGCCGACGGCAAAGTCACCCTGGTCGTCATCACCGGCCACTCCGGGGCCGGCAAGTCGGAGGCGATCGCCGCCTTCGAGGACGGCGGCTACTTCTGCGTCGACAACCTGCCGCCGCGGATGATCGACAGCCTCGGCGAGCTCTTCCGTCACGAGGGCAGCGGCGTCGAGCGCGCCGCCGTCGTCTCCGACGTGCGCGGCGGCGAGTACTTCGACGACCTGGTCCAGGTGCTCGACGACCTCGAGCGGGGCGGCCTGAAGCCGCAGGTGCTCTTCCTCGAGGCCGACGAGGAGACTCTGCTCGACCGCTACAAGGAGACCCGTCGCCGCCACCCGCTGGCGCCGGAAGGGCGGATCGTCGAGGGGATCCGGGCCGAGCGCGAGCTGCTGGCGCCACTGCGCGAGCGCGCCGACATGGTGATGGACACCAGCGACCTGACCGGGGCCGAGCTGCGGCGACGGATCGCCGAGGAGATGCTGGGCGAGGAGGACGGGGGGGAGCTGGCCCTGACCCTGCTCACCTTCGGCTTCAAGAACGGGCCGCCGCGCGACGCCGACCTCACCCTCGACGTCCGCTTCCTGCCCAATCCCCACTACGTCGACGAGCTGCGGCCGATGACCGGGATGGACGAGCAGGTCCGGGCCTACGTCGAGTCGGGGACCCAGGCCGGCGAGTTCTACGGCCGCCTGCTGCCGCTGCTGGAGTTCCTCGTCCCCGCCTACGTCGCCGAGGGCAAGAGCCACCTGACGATCGCCGTCGGCTGTACCGGTGGCCGCCACCGCTCGGTCACCGTCGCCGACCGCATCCGCCGCGACCTGGAGGCCCGCGAGGACGTGATCGTGCGCGTAAAGCACCGCGACGTCGAGCTCGACTGACCTAGAATCGCCGGGCCTTGCCCGATCCCGTCATCTCCATCCGTGGCTTGACCAAGAGCTACGGGGACAACGAAGCCGTGCGCGGCATCGACCTCGAGGTGCATGCCGGGGAGGTTTTCGCCTTCCTCGGGCCCAACGGCGCCGGCAAGACGACCACGGTCGAGATCCTCGAGGGGTACCGCAAGCGCAGCGGCGGCGAGGTGGCCGTGCTGGGAGAGGACCCCGAGCGGGCGGGGGGGCAGTGGCGCGAGCGGATCGGCATCGTCCTGCAGAGCTGCCGGCTCGATCCCTACCTGACCGTGCGCGAGTCGCTCGAGCTCTACGCCGGCTACTACGCCAGCCCGCGCCCGGTCGACGAGGTGGTCGAGCTGGTCGGTCTCGGCGGCAAGGCCGACGAGCGCACCGGCAAGCTCTCCGGAGGCCAGCAGCGCCGCCTCGACGTCGGCATGGCCCTGGTCGGCGACCCCGAGCTGCTCTTCCTCGACGAGCCGACGACCGGCTTCGACCCGCAGGCGCGGCGCCAGGCCTGGGAGGCGATCGCCGGCCTGCGCCAGCTCGGCAAGACCGTCCTCCTCACCACCCACTACATGGACGAGGCGCAGCAGCTCGCCGACCGCGTGGCGATCATCGCCGCCGGCGAGATCGTCGCTCGCGGCACCCCCGAGGACCTCGGCGACCGCGACAGCCAGCCGACCACGATCAGCTACCGCGGCCCCGAGGGCGAGGTCTCGCTCAGCACCGCGACCCCGGTCCAGACGCTCAACGAGCTGACCGGGCGGGCGCTGGCGGAGGGCTTCGAGCTGCAGAACCTCGAGGTCAGGCGGCCGACGCTCGAGGACATCTACCTGGAGCTGACCGAGCAGGAGGTACCGCCTGCATGAGCCTCGTCCTGCACCAGTTCCGCTACGACCAGAAGGCCTTCTGGCGCAACCCCGCCTCGGTCTTCTTCACGGTGATGTTCCCGGTCGTGCTGCTGCTGATCTTCGCCACGATCTTCGGCAGCCAGACCGTCGACGTCCGTGGCGGGATCAAGACCACGACCTACTACGTGCCGGCGATCATCACCCTCTCGGTGATCTCGGCGACGATGCAGAGCCTGGCGATGTCGCTGGTGATCGCCCGTGAGGACGGCCGCCTCAAGCGTGGCCGCGGCACGCCGATGCCGGCCTGGGTCTTCATCGCCGGCCGGATCGGCAATTCGATCGTGGTGGCGCTGATGATGCTGGCGCTGCTGGCCCTGATCGGCAACGTGCTCTACGGAGTGGCGATCCCCTGGGACCGGCTGCCGGCGATCGTCCTCACCCTGGTCATCGGCGCCGCCGCCTTCTGCTGCCTCGGGATCGCCCTCACCGCGGCGATCCCCTCCCAGGACGCCGCGGCGCCGATCGTCAACGCCCTGCTGCTGCCGCTCTACTTCCTCTCCGGCGTCTTCATCCCCGACGACCAGCTGCCCAGCGGGGTGATCCACTTCGCCGACGCCTTCCCGATCCGTCACTTCTTCGAGGCCTTCTTCGACGCCTACGTGCCGGCCAACGGCGGCGGCGGTGCCTCGGTCTCCTGGGGCAACCTGGCGATCGTCGCGATCTGGGGAGTGATCGGCCTGCTGCTCGCCGTGCGCTTCTTCCGCTGGACCCCGCGCGGCGGCTGAGCCCGGTCAGACGACTTTCCGGGAGACCCGTCTATAGCCTCCCGGAGCGATGCTCCACCACGTCCTCCTGGAGGTCTCCGACCTCGATCGCGCCGCCGCGTTCTATGACTCCATGCTCGCCCCGCTCGGCTGGCGCCGCCATTTCGAGGAGGACCAGACGATCGGCTGGGGGATCGCCAAGCCGGTCTTCTTCATCGCCGCCCATCACGAGCCCAAGCCGGGCTTCGGGCTGCTCAGCTTCTCCGGCCTCGGCATCGTCGCCGTCAAGGCCGCATGGGAAGGCGGGATGCGGGCCGGGGGCGTCAACGTCAGCGACCCAGGCGAGCAGCGCTCGCACGGGTCGGGCTCCTACTCGGCCTTCCTCAAGGACCCGGACGGGTACGAGATCGAGATCACCATCGGGTCCGACTAGGCCGACTCCGTAGGATCGGCTCCACCAAGCGAATTCAGGAGGCATGACTTCATGGCTGTGAAGGTCGGCATCAACGGTTTCGGGCGCATCGGTCGCAACGTCTTCCGCGCCGCACAGGCGGCGGAAGCGGACATCGAGTTCGTCGCCGTCAACGACCTCACCGACCCCGGCACGCTCGCCAATCTGCTCAAGTACGACTCGATCCTCGGCCGCTTTCCCGCTGAGGTGGCGGTCGAGGGCGACTCGATCGCGGTCGGCGGCAAGCCGCTCAAGGTCCTCTCCGAGCGCGACCCGGCGGCGCTGCCCTGGGGCGACCTCGGAGTCGACGTGGTGATCGAGTCGACCGGCTTCTTCACCGCCCGTGCCGACGCCGCCAAGCACCTCGAGGCGGGCGCCAAGAAGGTGATCATCTCGGCCCCGGCCAAGGAGCCGGACGTGACCGTGGCCCTGGGGGTCAACTTCGACGACGCCTACGACGCGGCGAGCCACGACATCATCTCCAACGCCTCCTGCACGACCAACTGCCTGGCGCCGCTGGCGAAGGTGCTGCACGAGTCGTTCGGGATCGAGCAGGGGCTGATGACCACGATCCACGCCTACACCGCCGACCAGCGCCTGCAGGACATGCCGCACTCCGACCCGCGGCGCTCGCGGGCCGCGGCGCTCAACCTGATCCCGACCACGACCGGCGCCGCCAAGGCCGTCGGCCTGGTGCTGCCGGAGCTGAACGGGAAGCTGAACGGGTTCTCGATGCGGGCCCCGGTCCCCGTCGGCTCCGCCGTCGACCTCGTCTTCACGACCCCCGACCCGCTCGAGGTCGACCAGATCAACGCCGCCCTGAAGGCCGCGGCCGAGGGCCCGATGAAGGGCATCCTCGCCTACACCGAGGACCCGATCGTCTCCACCGACATCGTCGGCGATCCGCACTCCTCGATCGTCGACGCCGGCGGGACGATGGTGATCGGCGACGGTCGCATGGTCAAGACGATCGCCTGGTACGACAACGAGTGGGGTTACTCGAACCGCTGCGTCGAGCTGGCCGGCAAGGTCCTGGCCGGCTCCTGAGCGCCGCCGGGACATCGTCGTGAGCTTTGCCAAGGCAAGCGTCCGCGACGCCGAGGTGGCGGGCCGGCGGGTGCTGGTCCGGGTCGACTTCAACGTGCCGCTGGACGGCGGCGAGGTGGCGGACGACATGCGGATCCGGGCAGCGCTGCCGACGATCGGACTGCTGCGCGAGCGTGGCGCCGCCGTGGTCCTGGCCGCGCATCTGGGGCGGCCCGAGGGCAAGCCCGACCCGGCGCTCTCGATGGCGCCGGTGGGCAGGCGACTGGGCGAGCTGCTGGGGATCGAGGTCAAACAGGCCACGGGCGTGATCGAGGGCGACATCGACCTCAAGTGCGGCGCCCTCGGCCCGGGCGACGTGCTGCTGCTCGAGAACACCCGCTTCGAGCCGGGGGAGACCGAGAACGACCCGAAGCTGGCCGAATCGCTGGCCCAGCTCGGCGACCTCTACGTCAACGACGCCTTCGGTGCCGCCCACCGCGCCCACGCCAGCACCGAGGGCGTCGCCCATCACCTGCCGGGCTACGCCGGGCTGCTGCTGGAGCGCGAGATGACCGAGTTGACCGCGGTCGCCGAGTCGCCCCGCAAGCCGCTGGTCGTCGTCCTCGGCGGCTCCAAGGTCTCCGACAAGATCGGCGTCATCGACCGCTTCCTCGAGATCGCCGACCGGATCCTGATCGGCGGTGCGATGTGCTTCAGCTTCTTCCGCGCCCAGGGGATCGGAACCGGAGACTCCCTGGTCGAGGAGAAGGGCGTCGAGCTGGCCGCCGAGGCGCTGGAGCGGGCCCAGGGGTCCGACTGCGAGCTGACCCTGCCGGTCGACCTCGTCCTCGGCCGCGGCTTCGACGCCGACACCGAGCGGCGCCAGAGCGACGGGGTGGAGGTGCCCGACGGCTGGATGGGGCTCGATATCGGTCCGCGCAGCGCCGCGCTCTACGCCGAGGCGGTGGCGAGCGCCGGCACCGTGCTCTGGAACGGGCCGATGGGGGCCTTCGAGATGGAGCCGTTCGCGGCCGGGACCCGGACCGTCGCCGAGGCCGTCGCCGCGGCGACGGGGACGACCGTGATCGGCGGCGGCGACTCGGTCGCGGCGCTGCGTAAGTTCGGCCTCGACGACCGGGTCGACTGGCTCTCGACCGGAGGAGGAGCATCCCTGGAGCTGCTGGAGGGAAAGAAGCTGCCCGGGGTCGAGGCCCTGCTCGACAAGGAGACCCCAGACAAGGGGACCGCAAACAAGGAGCGCACCGATGCCTGAGCGCACCCCGTACATCGCCGCCAACTGGAAGATGAACAAGACCGTCGCCCAGGCGGCCGAGTTCGTCGACGCGCTGCTGCCGCGGATCGCTGCGACCCGGTGCGACGTCGTCGTCTGCCCCCCGTTCACGGCGCTGAGCGAGGTCGTCGAGCGCCGTCGTGGCACCGCCGTCAGGGTCGCCGCGCAGAACATGCACGAGGAGGAGTGGGGCGCCTTCACCGGCGAGGTCTCGGCGCCGATGCTGGTCGAGCTCGACGTCGAGGCGGTGGTGCTCGGCCACTCCGAGCGCCGCCAGTTCTTCGGCGAGACCGATGCGGCGCTGGCCCGCAAGGTGGCGGCGGCGCTCGCGGCCGACCTGGAGCCGATTCTCTGCGTCGGCGAGAGCGAGGCGGCGCGCGACGCCGGCGAGACCGAGGAAGTGCTGGAGCGTCAGCTTCAGGCCGACCTCGCCGGGGTCGAGTCCGGCGACCTGGCCCGGGTCGTCGTCGCCTACGAGCCGATCTGGGCGATCGGCACCGGCCGCACCGCGACCCCCGAGCAGGCCCAGGAGGCCTGCGCCTTCATCCGCGACGTCCTGCGCATGCGCGGGGCGGCGGCCGACGAGGTGCGGATCCTCTACGGCGGCTCGATGAAGCCGGCCAACGCCGCCGAGCTGCTCTCCAAGCCCGACGTCGACGGCGGCCTGATCGGCGGCGCCGGCCTCGACCCGGCCGACTTCGCAGCGATCGTGGAGGCCGCCGGGTGACGCTGGTCCCCTCGCTGGCGCTGATCATCCTCGACGGTTGGGGGCTGGCCGAGCCCGGGCCCGGCAATGCGATCTCGCTGGCCAAGACCCCTGTCTTCGACTCCCTCTGGGAGCGCTACCCGCATACCCAGCTCTCCGCCCAGGGCCGCGATGTCGGCCTGCCCGACGGGCAGATGGGCAACTCCGAGGTCGGCCACCTCAACCTCGGCGCCGGGGCGATCGTCAAGCAGGACCTGGCCCGGATCGACGATGCCGTCGCCGACGGCAGCTTCTTCGAGAACGAGGCGCTGCTGGCCGCCTGCGAGAGGGCGCGCTCGAGCCCCCGCGGCCGCCTGCACCTGCTCGGCCTCGTCTCCGACGGTGGCGTCCACTCCGGCTGGGACCACATCGAGGCCTGCATCGAGCTGGCCTCCCAGGAGGGTGTTCCCGACGTCGTCTTCCACGCCTTCACCGACGGCCGCGACACCCTGCCCCACGGCGGCCGCGACTACCTGGGGGAGCTGGAGCGCTGGCTGCGCCAGGCTGGCCGCGTCGCCACCGTCGGCGGTCGCTACTACGCGATGGACCGCGACACCCGCTGGGAGCGGATCAAGCTCGCCTACGACGCGATCGTCCACGGTCGCGGCCAGCAGGCGGCCAGCGCCGCCGAGGCGATCGAGGCCTCCTACGAGGAGGACAAGACCGATGAGTTCGTCGTGCCGACCGTGATCGGCGACTACGACGGTGCCGAGGCCGGTGACGTCGCGATCTTCGTCAACTTCCGCCCCGACCGGGCCCGCGAGCTGACCCGCGCCCTCGCCGAACCGGGCTTCGACGAGTTCTCGCGCAGCGGCGGCCCGGTGCTCGACCTGACGACGATGACCTCGTACCGCAAAGGCTGGCCCTACCCGGTCGCCTTCCCGGAGGAGCGGCCGAAGACGACCCTGGCCGAGACCATCGCCAAGGCCGGCGGCCGCCAGCTTCACGTAGCCGAGACCGAGAAGTACGCCCACGTCACCTACTTCTTCAACGGCGGCCGCGAGCAGGAGCTGGAGGGGGAGGAGCACTGCCTGGTCGAATCGCCGCGCGACGTCCCCACCTACGACCACAAGCCGGAGATGAGCGCCCGGGCGGCGGCCGACACCTTCGTCGAGCACTGGGGCGCCGGCGAGTACCGCTTCGGGATCATCAACTTCGCCAACCCCGACATGGTCGGGCACACGGGCGTGATCCCCGCCGCGGTGACCGCGGTCGAAGCGGTCGACGCCTGCCTCGGCGAGGTGGCCGCCGCGGTCGCGGCCCGGGGCGGCGCCTGCATCGTCACCGCCGACCATGGCAACTGCGACCACATGCTCGAGCCCGACGGCTCGCCCAACACGGCGCACTCGCTCAACCCGGTGCCGCTGATCGTCACCGCCGAGGGCCTGGAGCTGCGCGGCGGCGGCATCCTCGCCGACGTCGCCCCCACTGCCCTCGAGCTCCTGGGCATCCCCCAGCCGGAGCCGATGACCGGCAAGTCGCTCATAGCGTGAGGAGCGATCCGGAGCGGTTGCGCTTCGAGATCGGCGCCCGCGACGGGACCGCCCGCGCCGGTGTGATCCACACCGCGCACGGGCCGATTGCGACGCCGGCCTTCATCCCGCTGGCGACGAAGGGAACGGTGCGCGGGCTCGAATCGCAAGAGGTGACCGAGCTCGGCTACCAGCTGATCCTCGGCAACACCTACCACCTGTTCGTCTCGCCGGGGCCCGAGCGGATCGCCGCCGCCGGCGGGCTGCACGGGTTCATGGGCTGGGAGCGGGCGCTGATCACCGATTCCGGCGGCTTCCAGGTCTTCTCGCTCGCCCACGGTGGGGTCGCCAACGAGGTCAAGGGCAGCGGCCGCTCCGGTGGTGAGCACGGCTCCAAGGTCGAGATCAGCGAGGAGGGCGCCCGCTTCCGCTCCTACCGCGACGGCTCGGAGCTGTTCGTCTCGCCCGAGGTATCGATGCGGGTGCAGGCCGCGCTCGGCTCCGACATCGCCCTCGCCTTCGACGAGTGCACGCCGTTCCACGCCGACCGCGACTACACCGCCCGCTCGACCGAGCGCACCCACCGTTGGCTCGATCGCTGCATCGCCTGGCACCGGGAGAACGGGCCCGAGCGGCAGGCTCTGTTCGGCATCGTCCAAGGTGGCA
>DATBXZ010000020.1:0-4018 GCA_036513995.1 Solirubrobacterales bacterium
CCCGCTCTCCGGGCGGCTGAAGATCGGCAGGGAATGGGTCTACAAGGGGAAGCGGCTGAGCTACGCGAACGCGAGCTGCCCCGACGGTCACCTGCAGGCGAAAGTTCGGTCCACCTTCAAAGACGGCAGCGTCCTCGAGGGCGACTTCCTCAAACCCTGCACGGGGACCGAAAGTAAATAGACAGCACCGGAGCAGCGCTAGCCGGGTTGAGGAGGCAGGATGAGGAGACCGCTGCTCAAAGCCACCATCGGCGCCGGCCTGGCCGGGCTGCTCGTCTGCGCCAGCGCCTATGCGCTGACGATCGAAATCGATAAGACGTCGGTCAGCGCCACCGCCAGCATCTCGCCCCGGGCGCTGCCGGCGCGTGGCAACGCGCCGGCGACCGTGGGCAGCATCACCCGGATCAACACCACCGACGGCACGCAGCCGCCGAAGCTGAAAGAGCTGACCTTCCTCTTCGACGGCAACGGCACGGTCGACACCAGGGGCCTGCCGACCTGCTCGCTGGAAAAGCTCGCCGGAACCACGACCGAGGTGGCGCGCAAGCGCTGTGCCGGGGCCATCGTCGGCACGGGGGTAGGCAAGGCGGACGTGCGCCTCCCCGGTCAGGCGCCGGTCTCGATCAGCACGCCCCTGACCTTCTTCAACGCCCCGGCCGTGGGCGGCGAGCCGAGCCTGATCGCCCATGCCTACGAGACGATCCCGGTGCCGAAGACGCTGCTGGTCCCGTTCTCGATCGAACGGATCCACCAGGGCCGCTACGGCTACCGCGTCCAGATCGAGATGCCGCCGATCGCCGAAGGCTACGGTGCCGCCACCCTCGCCCAGGCGACGGTCGGCAAAACCTGGAAGCGCAACGGCAAGACGGTCGGCTACACCAACGCGCACTGCGAGGGCGGGCGGCTCCAGGTCCACGGCACCCTCAGCTTCACCGACGGCAGCCTCTTCCCCGGCACCCTGACCTCGCCATGCCACGTGGCCGGCTGAGCAAGGCCGTCGCACTTTGCTGCGCGCTGGCGCTGCTGCTCGCCTCGAGCGCTGCCGGCGGCGGCGCGCTGGTCAAGGTCGACGACATCGTCCTGCGCGCCGACGGTAGCTTCCAGCCACGCTCACTGCCGCGTCGTCAGTTCGCCCCGATCGATTTCCAGGGCCACTTCGACATCGCCGCCACAGGCAGCGGCAAGCCGGTGGCGCTGGAAGCGGCCGTGGTCGACTTCGACCACGACGGCCGCCTCGACCCCGGCGGGCTTCCCGTCTGCCCTCCCGAGCGGATCGCGAACGCCAGCAGCGCCGAAGCGCGCCGCGTCTGCGCCGGGGCGATGGTCGGCAGCGGCCACATCAGGGCCCTGATCGGCCTCCCCGGCGGCCCGGTGCCGGTCAGCTCGCTGCTGTCCATCTTCAACGGGCCGCGGCAGGCAGGAAACCCGACCGTGATCCTCCACGCCCAGATCACCGTGCCCGCCACGCAAACCCTGGCGATCGTCGTCCCGATCGAACGCCGGCGCGGCGAATTCCGCTACCGCGCCACCCTCGACCTGCCTCCGATCGCCGGCGGCCTCGGGGCCGTCACCCACGTCGACGTCGACGTCGGCCGCCGCTTCAGCGTCGGCGGGCAGCGGCGCAGCTACGTCTCCGCTCGCTGCTCCGACGGCATCCTCCGCACCCATGGCCGCTTCAGCTTCGCCGACGGCACCATCATCGACGGCAACGTCGAAAAGGCCTGCCAGCCTCGCTAGGACCGCGCGGGCGGCGGCGAGCCGCGGCGAGCCACCGTCTTCCTATACTTCCCCGCTCTGGGCCGCTAGCTCAACTGGTTAGAGCAGGAGCCTCTTAAGCTCAAGGTTGAAGGTTCGAGTCCTTCGCGGCCCATCCCCCCGCGCCTACGGAACGCTGAGGGGGTTGCCTTCGCCGAGCGGGTTGGGAACGCTGGGTTCGCCTTTTTCGCGGGCTTTCTTGGCTTCCTTTTCGCCTGCGACCAATTGTTTCTGGAATTCGTGGGCGTGTTTTTCGATCTGGTCGAGTTCGTTGCCGAGGTTTTCGCGTTCGAACTTGGTGTTGGCGTAGTGCGCCGCTTCCCTTTGCGCCTTGGCGGCGCCCTTGTAGTCGAAGGAGAAGAGGCGGTAGATCGCCAGCGTGCTGAGGCTGCCGAGGCTGGGCCGGGCTTCGGCGACGATCTGCTGCGCCTGCGCGGCGGAGCGGACGTTGAGCTCGGCTTCGGGGCCGCTACGCGAATTCTGCGCCAGGCCGAAGAGGGCCTGGGCGGCCACCTGGGCGCCGCCGGAGCTTGGTTCGTCGGTCGCCTTCAGGTACTTCGACCAGGATTCGCTCGCCGCCTGGAGCTGCTGGATCGATTCCGGGCTGTAGACGATCGTGCCGGTTGCGGAGGGTTCCGCCAGGGCGTTGCCGGCGTTGATCCGGGCCCGGGTCAGGCTCAACAGCAGCGCCGCGTCCTTGGGGTCTTTCTTCAGCTTGTGTTCGGCCCGCTCGGCCTGTTCTTCGAACTGGGCGGCGGCGCTGCTGACGCTGTTCTTGATCCCGAAGAGGCTCTGCAGCGGGGCCGGGCCGACGACCAGCAGGAGGCTGAAGGCCATCAATACGGCGAGGATCGCGTAGACGACTTTGACGACGCCCCGGCGGCGTCCCCCGGTGTCGAAGACCATACGGCGCTCGCCGTCTCTTTTCGCCATTGCTTCTCAATGCTCCTGAGTAGAGGGCTCTGCCACCCCGCCTGATTCCCCCGGCCGGCCGAAGGCCCGCGCGAGCAAGATACTCAACTCATACAGGACAAGCAGCGGAACCATCTCGATGATCATCGAGACCGGGTCGACGCCCGGCAGCGCCGCGGCGATGATGGCGATGACCAGGTAGGCGTAGCGGCGGTTGGAGCGCAGCTGCTCCACCTTGACGATCCCGAGCCGGGTGACGGCCAGGATCGCCAGCGGCAGCTGGAAGATCAGGCCGCCGGCGAGCATCGTCGTCGAGAAGAAGCTGTAGTAGTCCCGCGCCCGCACCTGGATGTTGAACTGGCTGTCGTTGAAGTTGAGCAGGAACTTGACCGCCGCCGGCATCACCGCGAAGTAGGAGAAGGCGATCCCAGCCAGGAAGAGGACCGGGAAGAGCAGCAGGATCGGCAGCACGGTCTTGCGCTCGCTGTCGCTGAAGGCCGGCAGCACGTAGGCGTATACCTGGTAGAGCAGGAACGGCATCGAGAGGACGATGGCCCCGTAGGCGGCGACCGTGACCGTGGTCGTGAAGGGCTCGGTGATGCCGAAGGTGAGCAGCTTCTTGTGGTCTCCCGGCAGCGGCCCGCCGGCGATTTCCAGCAGCAGGTGGTTCTGCCAGAAGCAGAGCGCGAGGGCGACCCCGAAGACCGTCAAGCAGACGATGATCCGGAAGCGGAGCTCGTCGAGGTGCTCGACGAGGGAGAGGCGATCTTCATGGGAGACCGCCTTGACGCGGCGGGGCATCCCTTCGCGCCTCAGCTGTGTTTGTCGGGCACTACCTCGGGCTCGGCCGGCTGCTCGGCGGCAGGCGCCGGCGGCGGGGTGGCGGGGATCGCTTTGACCTCCGGCTCGGCGTCATCGTCCTTCTCGCCGGTAACCGTGTTGCGGAACTCGCGGATGCCTTTGCCGAGGCTGCTGCCCAGCTCCGGCAGCCGTTTCGGGCCGAAGACGACGAGGGCGATGATCAGCACGACGATGATCTCAAGGGGACCGATGTTTCCAAGCATTGAACCCATGGTAACGGGGTCGGCAGCCGGCGGGGACCGGCTTGAGTCGCGCAATTGGATACCCGGTAGTTGGGTTTTGTCGAGGATCTTTCGAAAAGTGCGGATCAAGTCCACGGCATCTGGGTTCGATATGTGACGAATGTCAGAGCCCCGCAACCAGACGAAGCAGGCCAAGCAGCTGCACATCTGCCCCGAGTGCGGGTCCTGCCTGGTGCAGCCGACCTGCTGGGAGCAGGCGGGCGATCGCGCCCACTGGCGGGTCTGGCGGCGCTGCCCCGAGTGCGAGT
>DATBXZ010000021.1:0-10627 GCA_036513995.1 Solirubrobacterales bacterium
GCGGCTCGGAGAATGGCGCGCCTTGGTCGCCCACAAAGGCTCCCGCCAGCGGGTCGATGGGCCGATTTCCATGGCCATCCGTGGGATTTCGGCCCGTCGGCGAGGTGTTCAGGTAGACCGGGCCGGACTCGAAGAGGGCGACCGCGTCGGCGTCGCGGGCGAGGTTGCGGGAGGCGACGTCGAGCAGCGAGCCGAGCAAGGTCGTGCGCATCGCCGACTGCTCCTCGGAGAGCGGGTTGGCGAGCAGCACGGCGCTGGCGCGCGGGTCGTCCTCGGGGATCCGCAGCCGCCCGTTCTCACCGGGGTCGGTGAAGCTCCAGCCGACGACCTGGTCGAAGCCGAGGTCGCGCAGGCCGTCCTCGGCGCGGCGGCGCAGACGCTGCTCACGGCTCAACCCACCAACCCGCCCGGCGACGGCGGGCAGCGTCGTCGGCAGGTGCTCGTCGATCCCGTGGACCCGGGCGACCTCCTCGATCAGGTCGACCTCGCGGGTGACGTCGAAGTGACGGTCAGGCGGGACCTCGACTCGCAGATCCGGGCCGTCGGACTCCACCGCGAAGCCGAGCCGCTCGAGATAGGCCGCCTGGTCGCCCTGGGAGATCTCCATCCCGAGCAGACCGCTGACCCGCGCGGCACGCAGTCCCAACCGTCGCGGCGCGGGGGCCTCGGCGGCGACGTCGATCGTTCCCGGCACCAGCTTTGCCCCGCAGAGCTCGACCATCAGCCGTGAGGCGATCCGCTGCGCCCTCATGCAGAGCTCCGGGTGCAGCTGCTTCTCAAAGCGCGAGGAGGCCTCCGAGCGCAGGCCGAGCTGACGCGAGGTGCGGAGGATGTTGGTGCCGTTCCAGTTGGCGACCTCGAGCAGGACCCGGGTCGTCTCCCCGGAGACCTCGGAGACCTGGCCGCCCATGATCCCGGCGATCCCGGTCGGGCCATCGCCGTCGCAGACAAGCACCGTCTCGGCGTCGAGGCTGCGCTCGACGTCGTCGAGGGTCGTCATCTTCTCCCCGTCGACGGCCGTCCGCACGGTCAGCGCCCCGCCCGGGACCTTGTCGAGGTCGAAGGCGTGCAGCGGCTGCGCGGTCAGCAGCATCACGTAGTTGGTGATGTCGACGACGTTGTTGATCGGCCGCTGCCCGGCCGCGGTCAGGCGCGCCTGCAGCCAGAGCGGCGAGGGGCCGATCGTGACCTCGGTGAAGACGCGAGCGGTGAAGCGCGGGCAGAGCTCGGGCACCTCGACCGCGACCGCGGCGAGGTTGCGCACGTCTCCCCCGCCCGCGGCCGCCGCGTCCTCGCTCCAGGGCTCGGGGGCCAGTGGTGCCGCGGAGATCGCGTGGACCTCTCGGGCCACCCCCCAGATCCCGAAGCAGTCGACCCGGTTCGGGGTCACCTCCAGCTCCAGCACCGGCTCGGCCAGTGGCAGCACCTCGGCCAGCGGCGTCCCCGCCGCCGGTTCGCCCTCGAGCACGAGGATGCCGTCGGCGTCCTCGCCGACCTCCAGCTCGGAGACCGAGAGGATCATCCCTTCCGAGGCGACCCCGCGCAGCTTCGCCTTGCGCAGCTTCTCGCCGCCCGGCATCCGCGCTCCGGGCAGGGCCACGGCGACGGTCTGGCCGGCGGCGACGTTGGCGGCACCGCAGACGATCGTCCGCTCGCCCTCGTCCTCGCCGGTGTCGACCCTGCAGACCCGCAACCGGTCGGCATCGGGGTGCTGCTCGGCGCCGAGCACCCGGCCGACGACGAAGCCCTCGGGCGAGGACGGGCCGACGGTGCCGATCCGCTCGACCTCGGTCCCGGTCATCACCAGCCGCTCGGCGATCTCCGCCACCCCCGCGCCGGGGTCGCAGTACTCGCGCAGCCATGAGTACGGCACTCTCATCCGAACTGCTCCAGCATCCGCACGTCGTTGTCGAAGAAGCGCCGCAGGTCCGGCACCCCGTGACGCAGCATCGCCACCCGCTCGACCCCGATGCCGAAGGCAAACCCCTGCACCCGCTCGGAGTCGTAACCGTGCTGCTCGACAAAGCCGAGCACGTTGGGGTCGACCATGCCGGCACCGAGGATCTCGATCCAGCCCTGGCCCTTGCAGAGGTTGCAACGCTCGCCCGAGGGCAGCGATCCGGTCCCGTCGCACTGGAAGCAGGAGACGTCGACCTCGACGCTGGGCTCGGTGAAGGGGAAGAAGTGGGGCCGCAGCCGCACCTCGCGCTGGTCGCCGAAGATCGCCCTGCAGAGGGCCAAGAGGGTGCCCTTGAGGTCGGCGAGAGTGAGTCCCTCGGCGATCGCCAGGCCCTCGATCTGGTGGAACATCGGGCTGTGGGTGGCGTCGGAGTCGCGCCTGTAGACCTTGCCGGGGACGATCACGAAGATCGGCGGCGGCTGCGTCTCCATCGCTCGTATCTGCATCGGCGAGGTATGGGTGCGGAGCAGCACCTCGGGGTGCGACTGCACGTAGAAGGTGTCCTGGAGCATCCTCGCGGGGTGGCCCTCGGGGTGATTCAGGGCCGTGAAGTTGTAGTAGTCGTGCTCGATCTCGGGGCCTTCGGCGACGTGATAGCCGAGGCCGATCATCGTGTCCTCGATCAACCGCGTGGTGCGGGCGATCAGATGGGCGTGGCCGACCGGCCGCGGTGGCGCGCCGGGCAGGGTGACGTCGACCCGATCGGCGAGCAACTTGGAGTCGAGCTCGGCGGCGTCCTGCAGTTCGGTCGCACTCTCCAACAGCGCCTCGAGCTCCTTGCGAGCCTTGTTGGCCGTGCCCCCGACCTTGCCCCGTTCCTCCGGGGGGAGGTCGGCGATGCCACGGAGGATCGTCGTCAGCTCGGCTTTGCGGCCCAGATAGCGGACCCGCAGCTCCTCCAGCTCGGCGCTCGATTGGGCGGCGCCGATCGCCGCCGCGGCCTCGCCCCTGATCCCTTCGATCCGCTCAAGCATCAGGCCGCGCCTCCGACATGTCGAGCGACGATATCCGCTCGCAGGCAATCGCCGCCGCGGCGGCGACGTTGAGCGACTCGGCAGCGCCGGCGCGCAGCGGAATCGTCGCCTCGACATCGCAGCCGGCCAGCACCTCGGCCGGCAGCCCCTCGCGCTCGGCGCCGAGGCAGAGCGTCGCCACTCCGGCCAGCGCATCGAGGCCGGCGCCGCCATGAGCGACCAGGGCCGCCCGCGGCGCCGGCGTCTCCTCCAGCTCGGCCTGCGCCGGCGGCTGCGCGAAGAGCGAGCCCATGCTGGCTCGCGCCGCCTTCGGCGAGAACGGGTCGGCGCAGCCGGGCCCGAGCGCGACCGGGCCGTCGAGCAGCGCGTGGGCGGTCCGGACGATGGCGCCGACGTTGCCGGGGTCGGCGACGCCATGCAGGTAGACGCAGGGGGCACCGGCCCGCGCGGACCAGCGCAGCGGCCAGACCGCGAGCGCCCGCGTACCCGAGCCGAGCGACGAGACCGCCGCCAGCAGCTCCGGCTCGACTTCCTCGCCGCCCCAGTCGAGCGATAGCTCACAACCGGCGGCGGTGAGCAGGAAGCTCGGCTCGGCGCCGGCCGCCAGCCCCGCCTCGACTAGGTCCTCGCCCTCGGTCGCGAACAGCCCCTCGCGCTCGCGGTGCTTGCGCTCGCGTAGCTTGCGAACCAGTTTCAGCTTCTCGTTTTGGGGGCTGGCGATCATCGTGGAGTCCTGTTTGGGTGTTTCTTGTCTCTCGTTTCTTCTCCTGGAACGAAAAAGCGGGCCGTTCTCACGGCCCGCCCGGGAAAGTGGAGTGTCGGTGAGCCGCTAGGCGGCCGCACCCTCCCGGGCTAGCTCCACGAATCGGCGGAAAGCGTCGCGATCGCTGACGGCGATCTCGGCAAGCATCTTGCGGTTGACCTCGACTTCGGCTTTGCCGAGGCCGTGGATCAGCTCCGAGTAGCTCATGCCCTCGAGCCGCGCGGCGGCGTTGATGCGGGTGATCCAGAGCCGGCGGAAGGTGCGCTTCTTGTTGCGCCGGTCGCGGTAGGCGTACATGCCCGACCGCTGCACCTGCTCTTTGGCGAACCGGTAGGAGGAATGCTTGCGGCCGAAGTAGCCCTTCGCTTCCTTGAGGACCTTGCGGCGCTTCTTGCGCGCGTGGACAGAGCGCTTGACCCGGGCCATCTACTTGCCCCCCAGCAGCTTCCGCACCTTCGGCGCGTCGTTGGGGGAGATCTCGACCGGCCGCGCCATTTTCCGCTTCCGCTTCGGCGACTTTTTCTCGAGGATGTGACTGGAGTACGCGCGACGGCCCCGGAGCTTGCCGGTGGCGGTCTTGCGGAAGCGCTTCTTGGCGCCGGAATGGCTTTTCATCTTCGGCATCGGGGTCGGTATTGAAGCAGACCGCGACGCCTGCGCGGAGTCGCGGCCTCCGCCGTGGGTACGCTGGCGCCGCGATGCGGATCGTCTACGTGGTCGGGACCCGGCCCAACTTCGTCAAGACCGCCCCGGTGATCGGGGCGCTGCGGGCACGCCTGCCCGCAGGCCGGCACGCGATCGTCCACACCGGCCAGCACTACGACCGGCTGATGTCCGAGGTCTTCCTCGAGGAGCTCGGGGTGCCGGCGCCCGACCACATGCTCGAGGTCGGCTCCGGCAGCCACGCGACGATGACGGCACGGACGATGGAGCGCCTGGAGCCGGTGCTGATCGAGGAGGCACCCGACCTGGTGATCGTTCCCGGCGACGTCAACTCCACCCTGGCGGCCGTCTTGACGGCGGTGAAGATGGGCATCCCGGTCGCCCACGTCGAGTCCGGCCTGCGCAGCTTCGACCTGACGATGCCGGAGGAGGTCAACCGGATCGTCGCCGACCGCTTCTCCGAGCTGCTCTTCCTCCACAGCGAGGAGGCGGTCGGGAACCTGCGTGCCGAAGGCATCGCCGACGAGCGCATGCACATGGTCGGCAACACGATGATCGACACCCTGGTCGCGCTCGAGGACCGCTTCCGGGCGGCGGGGACCGCAGCTCGGCTCGGGGTCGAGCCCGGCTCCTACGCCCTCGTCACCCTGCACCGCCCGGCGCTGGTCGACGGCCCGCTGCTGCCGCAGACCGTGGCGCAATTGACCGCCCTCGCCGGCGAGATGCCGGTCGTCTTCCCGGTCCACCCGCGCACCCGCAAGATGATGGAGAGCGTCGAGTCCGAGCACCCGGGACTGCTGCTGACCGACCCGCTCGGCTACCTCGACTTCCTCTCGCTGCTGGCCGACGCCGGCGCCGTCCTTACCGACTCCGGGGGGATCCAGGAGGAGACGACCTACCTCGGCATCCCCTGCTTCACCCTGCGCGACAACACCGAGCGGCCGGTGACGGTCAGCGCCGGCACCAACACCCTGCTCGGCCTCGACCCGGCGGCGATCGCCGGCATCCCCGCTGCCCTGGCCGCACGCGGCGACGCAGCGAGCAAGCCTCCCCCGCTCTGGGATGGGCGGGCGGCGGAGCGGATCGCCGACGTGGTGGTCGCCGGCGCCTAAGCGTCGGCGGGCGCGTCGACCGGCGTCTCGTCGGCCGGAGCCTCGGCAGCAGGTGCAGCAGCGGTCGAAGCCTCGGCAGGCGCGTCGGGCGCCGGCGCGGCGGCGGCGCCGTCCTCGCCAGGGGCCGAGCCGTCGACCTTGTCGACCTCTTTGCTCGGGGCCAGCAGCATGCTCATGTTGCGGCCTTCCTGCAGCGGCGCCGACTCGATCACGGCGATGCCGCCGAGGTCCTCGAAGAGTTTCTGCAGCAGCGCCCGGCCCCGCTCCGGATGGGCCTGCTCGCGGCCGCGGAACATGATCGTCACCTTGACCTTGTCATGGTGCTTGAGGAAGCGCTCGACGTGACCCTTCTTGGTGTCGTAGTCGTGCGTCGCGATCTTCGGCCGCAGCTTGATTTCGCGGATGTTGACCTGCTGCTGATGCTTGCGCGCCTGCTTCTGCTTCTGCTCCTGCTCGTACTTGTACTTCGAGTAGTCGAGCAGGCGGGTGACCGGCGGCTTCGAGCCGGGCGCGACCTCGACCAGGTCGAGGTCGGCCTCCTGGGCACGTTTGAGGGCGTCGTTGATCTCGACGATCCCGAGCTGCTCGCCGTCGGCGCCGATCAGGCGCACCTGGGGAACGCGGATGCGCTCGTTGATCCGAGTCGTGTCGCGCTCTGGTGGGCGCCGGTCGAACCTACGCGGGACCGGCACTATGGAGAAGAGCGGTGGAGCTTCAAGAGGACGAGAGGTCGGGACGCAGGCACGAGGCGCTCAGCGGCGGCGGTGATTTGAGGTGCCTGCAGTCAAGTGGGCCGGAGTATAGAGGCAGAACCGCGGTTGGCAACTCGGCGCGGCTCAGGTCGAGCCGGTCTCGGACTCGACGCGGCCGGCGAACTGGGCCAGCGACATCCCCCCCAGCTCGCCCTCCTCGTGGGAGCGGACGGCGACGACGCCGGCCTCCTGCTCGCGATCGCCGACCACCAGCATGTAGGGATAGCGGCCGAGAGTGGCGTCGCGGATCTTCTTGCCGACCGACTCCGAGCGGTCGTCGAGAGCCACCCGCACCCCGAGCTCGCGCAGCTCCTCCATCGCTCTGGTCGCGTACTCGTTGTGGCGATCGGAGATCGGCAACACGATCGCCTGCACCGGTGCCAGCCAGACCGGGAAGCGGCCGGCGTAGTGCTCGATCAGGATCCCGGCGAAGCGCTCCATCGAGCCGAGCAGGGCGCGATGGATCATCACCGGTCGGTGCGGTTGGTCGTCGGCGCCGGTGTAGGTGAGGTCGAAGCGTTCGGGCATCTGGAAGTCGAGCTGACAGGTGCCGCACTGCCAGGAGCGGCCGAGCGCGTCGGTGACGTGGAAGTCGATCTTCGGCCCGTAGAAGGCACCGTCGCCGGGGTTGAGCTCGTACTCGCGCCCCTGGCGGTCGAGCGCCGCGGTCAGCGCCGCCTCGGCTTTCGCCCACTGCTCCTCGCTGCCCATCGACTTGTCCGGCCGGGTCGAGAGCTCGACCTTGACATCGTCGAAGCCGAAGCGCGCGTAGAGCTCGTCGATCGCCTCGCAGATGCTCGCCACCTCGTCGGTGATCTGCTCCTCGGTGCAGTAGACGTGGGCGTCGTCCTGGGTGAAGGCACGGACCCGCAGCAGCCCGTGCAGGACGCCCTCGCGCTCGTTGCGGGAGACGCGGCCGAACTCGGCCAGGCGCAGCGGCAGCTCACGGTAGGAGTGGCGGTCGGAGGAGTAGACGAGGCAGGCGCCGGGGCAGTTCATCGGCCGCAGCGCGAAGCGGCGCTCGCCGTCCTCCATGAAGTACATCTCGTCGCGGTAGTTGTCCCAGTGCCCGGAGCGGTGCCAGAGCTGCTCGTCGAGGACCTGCGGAGTGGCGATCTCCTGGTAGCCGCGCTTGCGCAACTGCTCCTGGACCTCGTCCTCGATCAGGTGCAGCAGCGTCGTCCCGTTCGGCAGCCAGAAGGGCATGCCCGGCGCCTCGTCGCGCAGCATGAAGATGCCGAGCTGGGGGCCGAGGCGGCGGTGGTCGCGCGCCTTCGCCTCCTCGATCCGCTCCAGGTGCTGCTCGAGGTCCTTCTTCGAGAAGAAGGCGGTGCCGTAGATCCGGGTCAGGCTCTCGCGGTTCTCGTCACCGCGCCAGTAGGCACCGGCGACCGAGCTCAACTTGATCGCCTTGATCCGCCCGGTCGAGGGGCCGTGGGGGCCGCGGCAGAGGTCCTCGAAGGAGCCGTTCTTGTAGAGCGAGACGGACTCGACTCCTTCGCTGGCGACCAGGTCTTCGATCAGCTCGACCTTGTAGCCCTGGTCCTGGCCCCTGAAGATCTCCAGCGCCTCGGCGACCGGCACGTCGCGGCGGCCGAACTCCTCATCGGCGCCGATGTGCTCGCGCATCGCCGCCTCGATCTTCGGCAGGTCGTCCTCGGCGATCTTCGTATCGGCCGGGAACTCGAAGTCGTAGTAGAAGCCGGACTCGATCGGCGGCCCGATCGTCACCTTCGTCCCCGGGTACAGATCCACCACCGCCTCCGCCATCACATGGGCGGCGTCGTGGCGGATCAGCTCCAGGGCCTCGGGGTCGCGGTCGGTGACGATCCCGATCTCGGCGCCACTCCCGGGAAGCGGCGCCGAGAGGTCGCGCAGCTCACCGTCGACCTTGATCGCCAGCGCGGCCTTGGCCAGGCCGGGCCCGATCGCCGCCGCGGCGTCGGCGCCGGTCGCCCCGACGGGCAGCTCCAGCGCCTTGCCGTCGGGCAGGGTGACGGTGATCTTGTCGGTCGCCGCCCCCATGCGCGGGGATGGTACGGGAACGTTCCTAACTGGGCGTCCGCTCAGCGGGTCGAATCTTGCCGCGCCTGGCGTTCGGCGATCAGGGGACAAGGGCTGTGACCGCGGACCGGACGGATCGATTCCCAGAGGACATAGGGAGCGACGACGCGACGGACGCGGAGAGCCGGGAAGGGCGGCTGGGCAGGGGCGCCGCGGGTCACCACGAAGCGCACGCCGGGCGGCGGCGCAGCGCCGGCTTCGCCCTCGGACTCGATGCAGACCCGCCCTCCGCGCAGTTCCCAGGAGATGAAGGGGGCACCGTGCTGGTCGGCGAGCAGCTCCTCAGGGGCGAGGACCAGGGTCGAACCCGAGGCGATCAGCGGCCGCAGGCCCGTCAGCGCCGGCGAGTAGGAGGTAGGCCCTATCGGCGCGTTGGCGAGCGCGAGCAGCGAGCAGACGCCGGCGGCGAGAACGAAGAGCGCGAAGGCGAGCCGGCCGCTCGCGGGTCCTGTCGCGAGCGGCCGGCTCGTGCGCCATCCCAAGGGGAGCAGGATCGTCAGGGCGACGAGAGGCGAGGCGATCTCGATCGCCTTGGCCGCCGTGTACGGGGTGCCGTCGACGCGGGCGGCGACATACGCCAGCGCGACCGCGCCAAGGCCGGCGAGGACCGCGGACTCGCGCCGGCGCCAGCAGCGGGCGACGCCGTAGAGCAGGAGGCCGAACGCGAAGGCGGCGCCGAGGTAGTACCCGACGGCGGGCACCGCTCCATCTCCGGGCGCGAGCCTGAAGTCGCCGGAGGGCCAGATTCCCAGCGCCTCGAAGGGCGAGACCTGGCCGAAGAGGTTGCCGAGGCCGGGACCGTTGGGATCGAAGGTCTCGAAGCTGTGGAAGTCGATCATGCGGCCGATCTCGGGAGCTACCAGGACGAGGAAGGTCAGCAGGGCCAGAAAGGCAGCACGTACCGGCGAGGGACCAAGGTCGGAGGAACCATTCCGGCTGACGATGACCTCGATGGCGGCCCAGATGACAAAGGTGCCGATCAGCCAGATCAGGCCGGGGAAGCTGTAGACGTAGACGGAGCCGACGGCGAGGAGCGCCGCGGGGACGAAGCGAAGGGGGAGGTCGCGCCAGGCGCGGGTCGACTCGCGCAGAGCGAGGGCGAAGGCGAGGACGAGCAGGGCCTGGATGGTCTCCTTGAAGGCACCCTGGGCGAAGTAGGAGGCGACGACGTAGACAAGGCCGACGACGAGCGCGCCGGCCGTCCTGGGAATCACTCTGAGGTTGGCGAAGGCGGCGAGGGCCGTGAGCGGGGCCAGCACCGCGACGGCGACCGTCAGTCCGCTGAAGCCCTGGACCAGGCCGATGCCGAGGCCCTTGTTCAGCGCCACCACCACCGAGTGCGGCCCGAGCGGGTAGCCCTGGTGGAGCAGCTGGCCGCCATGGCCGTGGGCGAGGCGATCGGCGGCCAGCAGGTGCTGGGACATGTCGGGGTTGAAGCTGGTGCCGAGGATCCCGAAGTGGCCGGCGACGGCGAAGGGCAGCGATGCCGCCAGCAGGGCGAACAGCGCGACCGGCCAGCCGGCACGCAGCGCCTCCGCCCCACCCTCTAGACGGCCCCACAGATAGACGGCCGAAGCGGCGAAGAGCGCCAGGACGACAACTGCGGAGACGGCATCGTCGCCGCCGATCCGCACCGTCCCCCAGCAGACTGCGCAAAGCAGCGCCAGGCCGACGGCGGGCGAGAGCCACGACCAGCGGCGGGCGCCGCAAATTCCGACCGCCGCCTGCCCGATCGCCAACGAGGCGCCGCAGACCGCCACCACCGCTGCATAGATCCCGATCACAAGCGACTGTCCGAAAATTCGCGCGTGCGGCTGGCGAGTGCCGGACCGAGCGGGACCAGGACGCAGGAAGGCCGAATGGCAGCGCCATTTAGCCGACCGAGGACGCCTTCCTGCGAAGTGTGTCCGTTGCCGCCAGACGTGCGTGGGGGTTTTTGGACAGTCACTGAAGCCCGCGAGCCTAGACTGCGGGCATGGCGTTCGTCCCTCCCGCCCGCCACCTGCTGCGCGCCAAGGACCTGGCCGACGGCCGCTATTTCGAACCGCTGGGGGTCGACGACCTGGCGCGGTCGGCGGGGCTCTCGCGGGCTCACTTCAGCCGCGAGTTCCGGCGCGCCTTCGGCGAGTCGCCGCACGCCTACCTGCTGACCCGGCGTCTGGAGCGGGCGGCGGCGCTGCTGCGGAACACCGATCGCTCGGTCGCCGAGGTCTGCCTGGCGGTCGGCCTGCAGGGCGTCGGCTCCTTCACGACGAGCTTCAAGCGGAACTACGGGATGACGCCCACCGCCTACCGCGGCGCCTACCCGCCGGCCGCCAGCCAGGCCGTGGTGCCGGCCT
>DATBXZ010000022.1:0-10895 GCA_036513995.1 Solirubrobacterales bacterium
AAGGGCGCCGCCGTGGCGCCCGCCATCAACCGACGGAGGCGACGGCGCGCTCGAGGTCGTCGGCCGACTCGTAGGTAAGCCCGGCCAGTGTCACCTTGCGGTAACGGACGACGCCCTCCTCGTCGATCACGAAGATCGCCCGCCGCACCATCGGGCCGGCGAGCACGCCGTAGGCGCGGGCGACGCTCTTGTCCTCGTCGGCCAACAGGGGCACGTTGAGGCGCTTCTCCTCGGTGAAGCGCTCGTGCGACTCGACCGACTGCGGCGAGATCCCGAGCACGTCGGCGCCGAGGCCGTCGAGCTTGTCGCTCTGGTCGCGGTAGGAGCAGAACTGTTTGGTGCAGACGGCGGTGAAGTCGCCCGGGTAGAAGGCGAGCACCAGCTTGCGCCCGCGGTAGTCGGAGAGGCGATAGGTCTTATCGCCGGTGCCCGGGAGCTCGAACTCCGGGGCGGGATCGCCTACGTTGAGCTTGGCCACCGAGCCAGCTTAGCCGCTGGGGCTAGCCCTTTTCGATCGTGATCTTTTCGATCAGGACCGTCTGTTTCGGTTTTTCGCTGGGCGTGCCCAGCTTGCCGATCCGCTCGACCACGTCGAGGCCTTCGCTGACCTTGCCGACCAGGGCGTATTCGGGCGGCAGCCCGGCGTCGGCGCCGGTGACCACGTAGAACTGGCTGCCGGAGGTGCCAGGCGGCTCCGCCGAGCTCTTCGCCATCGCCACCGTGCCCTTGGTGTAGGCGAGGTTGGCCGGTGGCTTCTCGACCACTTTGTAGCCGGGGCCGCCGGTGCCGGTGCCGAGCGGGTCGCCGCCCTGGATCACGAATTCGGGGACGATGCGATGGAAGGTGAGGTCGTCGTAGAAGCCTTCTTCGGCCAGGTAGGCGAAGGAGTTGGCCGTCTTCGGCGCCCGGGTGGTGTCGAGGGCGATCTCGAAGGTGCCGCAGCTGGTCTGCACCACCGCGGTCACCGCTTCGCCTTTCTTCAGGGTCTGCTTCGGCGCCTGCAACGAGACGTGCTTGGGCGGTGGCGCTTCGACCTGCTTGCAACCGGCGGCGCCGGCGGCGGTGCTGGTCGAGTTGCCGCTGCTGCCGCCACCGCGTGAGATCAGGATCGCCGCCACGACTCCGACCGCGACTACCGCGAAGACGCCGAGGATGATCCAGCGCTGTCGGTCTTCCTGCTCCCCCATCGGCGCGAAAGCCTAGAGCACTTACGATCGGGCGGATGTCGACGCCACCGCTGACCCCGCTCGCGGCCGCCGCCCTGCGCATCGCGCCGGCGCCGGAGCGGGTCTTGGAGATCGAGTGCGGCGCCGGCGACGGGGCCCTCTTCCTCGCCCGCGAGTTCCCGGCGGCCCGGGTGCGCGGGGTCGACCGCGCCGAGGAGCACGTCCGTGCCGCCATCGCCCGGGTCGGGCTCGACCCCGAGGGCCGGGTTGCCTTCAAGCGAGGCCGTCCCGGCTCCCTCCCCTACCCGGACGGCTTCTTCGACCTCGTCGTCGAGGTCGACCGCCGCCCCGCGACGACCGAGGTCGCCCGGGTCCTGCGCCCCGGCGGCCACCTGATCCTCGTCCGCTCCCTGGGCGCCGACGCCCTGGCGGGGCTCGGCGGCTGGCTCCTGCGCCGGCGCCTGGAGCGCCGCGGGATCGAGCTGGTCGAGAGCGCTCCGGCCGGCGACGGCAGCTTCTCTGTCGGTCGCCTGCGCGGCGGCGATGCAACGCCCGCCGCCGACTAGGCTGCGAACGCATGGAGATCGAGGGGATGCCGCTGACGCTGCTGGTCAACCCGGCCTCGGCCGGCGGCAAGACGCTGAAGCTGCTGCCGGCCGTCGAGCAGGCGCTCGACGCGCGCCGGGCCGAGTTCCGGGTGCAGCGCACCAAGGACCTGGAGCACGGCGCCGAGCAGGCACTGCTGGCGATCGAAGCCGGCGAGCTGCCGGTGGTGATGAGCGGCGACGGGCTGCTCGGCGCCGTCGGCGGCGCCATGGCCGGCTCGGAGACGCCGCTGGGGATCATCCCCGGCGGGCGCGGCAACGACCTCGCCCGCGTACTTGGGGTTCCCAGCGACCCCGAGCAGGCCGTGGCGGCCCTGTTCGCCGGTCACAGCCGGCGGATCGACGTCGGCGAGGCCAACGGCAGGCGCTTCCTCGGCATCGTCAGCGTCGGCTTCGACTCCGAATGCAACCGCCTCGCGAACGAAGTCAAGCTGATCCGCAGCAACCTCGTCTACGTCTACTCGCTGTTCCGCACCCTGGCCGGCTGGAAGCCGGCCCGCTTCACGATCCGCGTCGACGACGAACGCACCCGCTTCACCGGCTACTCGGTCTCGGTCGCCAACAACAGCACCTTCGGCGGCGGCATGCGGATCGCTCCCGGCGCCGACCTGGAAGACGGCCTGTTCGACGTCGTCGCGATCGGCGAGGTCGGCAAGCTGCGCTTCCTGGCTAACCTGCCGAAGGTGTTCAAGGGGACTCACGTGGACGATGACGAGGTGCGTGTCTTCCGCGCTCCCCACCTCGAGCTGAGCGCCAGCAAGCCGTTCCCCGTCTACGCCGACGGCGAGCACCTCACCGACCTGCCGGCCTCGCTGCGAGTGCTGCCGCACGCGCTCAGCGTGCTGGTCCCGGCCCCGACCGGAACTTGACCGCCGCCGCGGCACGAAAGGGCCGGCGCGGCACTCTCTTCGGCGCCAAGCTGGCCGCCTCGCGGGCGCTCGGCGCAGCCAGCAGGGCGAGCGGGCGCGGCGGCGGCACGACGCTGCCGGGCCGGGTCCTGCTGCGCCTCGCCCCCGACGCGATCGCCCGGCTCGGCGCCGGCCTCGACCGCGGCACGACGATCGTCAGCGCCACCAACGGCAAGACGACCACGGCGGGGATGATCGCCGCCGTGCTCGCCGCCGACGGCCGTCGCCCGGTCCACAACCGGGCCGGCTCGAACATGACCTGGGGAGTGGCGACGGCGCTGCTCGAGCAGCGTGGCCACGAGGGCCTGTTCGAGGTCGACGAGGCCTGGCTGCCGCGGGTGGTCGAGCAGCTGGACCCGGCGACGATCGTCCTCGGCAACCTCTTCCGCGACCAGCTCGACCGCTACGGCGAGATGGAGGCCCTGGCCGACGAGTGGGCGAAAGCGGTCGCCGTCCGGGCCGGGCGCACCGCGCTCGTCCTCAACGCCGACGACCCGCTGATCGCCGACCTCGGCCGCGACGCCGACGAGCGCCCGCGCGAGGGCGTCGTCTACTTCGGGATCGAGGACGCCTCGCAGGCGCTGCCGCAGCTGCAGCACGCCTTCGATGCCAAGCACTGCCGCCGCTGCGGCCACCCCTACGCCTACGAGCGCGCCTTCGTCGGCCACCTCGGCCACTACTCCTGTCCCAACTGCGGCGCCGAACGGCCACGCCCGGAGGTGGCGGCGACGGCGATCGAGCTGCGCGGGATGGACGGCTCGCGCAGCACCGTGCGCACGCCAGAGGGCGAGATCCAGCTCGATCTCCCCCTGCCCGGCCTCTACAACGTCTACAACGCGCTCGGGGCGGTGGCGGCGGGACTGCGCCTCGGTGTCGCGCCGGAGCGGATCGCCGCCGCCCTGGGCGAGATGCGAGCCGCCTTCGGCCGGGTCGAGACGATCGCGGTCGCTGGCAAGCCGGTCTCGATCCTGCTGATCAAGAACCCGGCCGGTGCCAACGAGGTACTGCGAACGCTGCGCCTGGAGGCCGGCGAGGAGCAGGTGGACCTCTGGATCGGCCTCAACGACCGCATCGCCGACGGGCGCGACGTCTCCTGGGTCTGGGACGCCGACTTCGAGCTCCTGGCCACTGCGGTGCGACGGGTCGTCTGCGCCGGCACCCGGGCACCGGAGATGGCGCTGCGGCTGAAGTACGCCGGCTGGCCGCCCGACTCGATCGAGGTCGTGCCGGGGATCGAGGCCTCGCTCGACCGCGCCGTCGCCGCCGCGCCGGGCCGGCTCTTCGCCCTCCCCACCTACACCGCCCTGCTGGAGTTGCGCAAGCTGCTCGCCGACCGCGGCCTGGCGAAGGAGTTCTGGCAGTGAGGGGTGGGGAGCGGCGATGAGCGCGGTGATCTGGCACGACGCCGAGAACGGCTCCTACAGCGCCGACCTGCCGCTTTGGGAGGAGCTGGCGCGGGCGGCCGGCGGCCCGGTCCTCGACCTCGGTTGCGGCACCGGCCGGGTCGCCCTCCACCTCGCCCGGCGCGGGCACCAGACGGTTGGCCTGGATCTCGATCCGGAGCTGATCGCGGCGCTGGCCGAGCGCGCGGACGGCCTCCCCCTGCGGCCGCTGGTCGGCGACGCGCAGAGCTTCGAGCTGGACATCGAGATCGCCCTCGCTCTGGCGCCGATGCAGCTGGCGCAGCTGCTGCCGGACAGCGCCGCCAGGGTCGAGTGCCTCCGCTGCATCGCCGCCCATCTGCGGCCCGGCGGCCGGGCCGCCCTGGCGATCGTCGAGGCGCTGCCACAGGAGAGCGAAGGCCCACCCCCGCTGCCGGACGTGCGCGAGGTCGACGGCTGGGTCTACTCCAGCCTGCCGCTGGACGCGGTCGACATCGGCGAGGAGATCGTGATCCAGCGCCTGCGCCAGACCGTCTCCCCGGCCGGCGAGCTGAGCGAGGAGGAAGACGAGATCCGCATCCGCACCCTGGCCGCCGCCGAGCTGGAGCGCGAGGCCGTGGCCGCCGGTCTCGTGCCCCTGCCCAGGCGCGAGATAGCGCCCACCGACCTCCATGTCGGCTCGACCGTCGTCGTCCTCGAGAAGGCGGGCTGAGATGGAGCTGCGCGTGCTCAGCCTCTACCCGGAGCAGATGAACATCTACGCCGACCGCGGCAACATCGTCTTCCTGCAGCGCCGCTGCGAGTGGCGCGGGATCGGCTTCGCCCACGCGGGGGCCGGCCCAGGCGAGCCGGTCGACCCCGCCGCCCACGACCTCTTCTACATCGGCGGCGGGCAGGACCGCGACCAGCGCATGGTCGCCGCCGACATGGTCGCCAGCAAGCGCGCCGACCTGGCCGCCGCGGTCGAGAGCGGCGCCACCCTGCTTGCCGTCTGCGGCGGCTACCAGCTGCTCGGCCACAGCTACCAGCTGGACGAGGAGACCCTGCCCGGCCTCGGCCTCGCCGACCTCGAGACCGTGCGCGAGCCCGGTCCCCGTTTGATCGGCAACGTCGCGATCGAGGTCGACCTCGGCCCCGGCCCGCGGCTGCTGGCCGGCTTCGAGAACCACGGCGGCCGCACCTACCTCGGCCCCGGGGTGCAACCGCTCGGCCGCGTCGTCAAGGGGCATGGCAACAACGCCAAGGACGGCCTCGAGGGGGTACGGCGCCACAACATGTTCGGGACCTACCTGCACGGCCCGCTGCTGCCGAAGAACGCCTGGCTCGCCGACCACCTGATCGCGCTGGCGCTGGAGCGCCGCTACGGGGCGCGACCGGTGCTGGAGCCGCTGGACGACGCCTTCGAGGCCGCCGCCCACGCGAGCGCCCGCGCTGCCGCCGGCGCTTAGGGCGCCGCGGGAACGACGGCGAGCGGGCCTTTGGCTCGCGGCAGGTCGCCGGTCTCGAAGCTGGGCGACTCGAGACGCTCGACGTGGGAGAAGGCGGCGACGAACTCCTCCTCGGTCTCGAGGAAGTCGATGCGAGGCGTGCGGTAGTGCATCGGCACCACCCAGGCTGGCCCCAGCGAGAGGGCGATCTCGGCGGCGGCGGTGCCGCCCAGCGTCGGGCCGCCGCCGACCGGGACGAAGAGCAGGTCGACCTCGCCGATCGCCTGCGCCTGCTCCGGCCGCAGGGCCGCCTGGCCGAAGTCGCCGAAGTGGGCGACGCGGAGACCGCCGAGCTCGAAGACGAAGATCGTGTTGGGGCCCCGCTTGGTACCGGCGACATCGTCGTGCTCGGAGGCGATGGACAGCACTTCGCCGATCGGCGAGTCGTGGCGGCCGGCGGTTGACCGGACCGTGACCGGGTCGCCGGCGATGGTCTCGACGCCGTTGTGGTCGAGGTGCTCGTGGGTGACCAGCAGCAGGTCCACCCCACCGGCCTCGATCGCGGGGTAGTCGAATTGCAGACCGCGCCCAGCCAGCGCCGACGTGTCGGCGAAGGGATCGACGAACACCTTCGCATCGCCGTCGTCGAAGGCGAAGGCCGACTGTCCGAACCACTCAACGCGCATGTTGCTCCTCCAGTTTCGGGATCTGACCGCGCGGCTCCGCCTCCTGGGCGGGCTCGTCGGCATGGTGGTACTGGCCGCCGCGCAGGAACGACGCCGCGGCGGCGACGAGGCAGGCGACGATCGCGAAGGCGAATGCCGTGTGGAGACCGTCTCGGAAGGGGACGGAGATCAGGTGCGGGAAGAAGCCCGCCCCGGTCAGCAGGGCGTGAGCATGGGCCGGCAGCGCCTGCAGGGCGTGGACGCCGACCAGGTGCTGGATCGGGTTGTAGCCGAGGAAGGCGGCGAAGAGGATCGAGATCGGCGGCGTCTGCCCGACCCGGTGGGCGACGCCGGCCGAGATACCGTGGGCATGCAGGCCGCTGCTCATCGCCGCCGGCAGGCTCGAGGCGAGCCCGACGATCAGCAGCGTGAAGAAGATCCCGATCGAGAGCACCTGGGCGGAGTTCTGGAAGGTCTGGTTCATGCCGCCGCCGGCGCCGCGGTCGGCCGCCGGCAGGCTGTTCATCACCGCCGCCCGGTTGGGTGAGGCGAACAGCCCCATCGAGGCCCCGTTGAGGAAGAGGATCAGGGCGAAGACCCAGTAGTCGAAGTCGGTCGGCAGCAGCATCAGCAGGGCGAAGCTGAGCGCCGCCCCGAGCATGCCGCCGGTGGCGAACGGGCGCGCCCCGAAGCGGTCGGAGAGCAGGCCGGAGAGCGGCCCGACGATCAGCAGCCCCAGGGTCAGCGGCAGCATGTAGATACCGGCCCAAAGCGGCGTCTCGGTGAAGCTGTAGCCGTGCTCGGGCAGCCAGATGCCCTGCAGCCAGATGATCAGCATGAACATCAGGCCGCCGCGGGCGATGGCGGCGAGGAAGGTCGAGAGGCTGCCGAAGGTGAAGGCGCGGATCTTGAACAGCGCCAGCCGGAACATCGGCTCGGCGACCCGCAGCTCGATTGTCGCGAAGGCCACCAGCGAGGTCACCGAGGCGGCGAGGAGGACGAGCACGCGCGGGCTCCCCCAGCCGGTCGGCGCGCCGCCGTAGGGGCGGATCCCATAGGTGACGGCGACCATCAGCAGGACCAGTCCGACGGCGAAGGTGACGTTTCCCCACCAGTCGATCGAAGCGCGCCGCGGCACGCTGCGCTCCTCCAGTTTGAGGTAGGCCCAGACGGTGCCGAAGAGGCCGACCGGGACCGAGATCAGGAAGACCAGCCGCCAGTCGATCGGGGCCAACAGCCCGCCGAGGATGAGCCCGACGAAGAGGCCGCTGACGCCGACGATGTTGTTGATCCCGAGCGCCATCCCTCGCTGGTTGACCGGGAAGGCGTCGGTGAGGATCGCCGCCGCGTTGGCGAGCAGGCAGGCCCCTCCCACTCCCTGGACGATGCGGAAGACGATCAGGTAGGTGGCGCCGGCGCGCCCGGTCATCCAGTCGAGGGCCAGCAGCAGCGAGGCGACCGTGTAGATGACGAAGCCGAGGTTGTAGATCTTGACCCGGCCGAACATGTCGCCGAGCCGCCCGAGGCTGACGATCAGCACGCTGGAGACGACCAGGTAGCCGAGGATCATCCAGAGCAGGTAGAAGCTGTTGGCGGGGATCAGCGGGTCGAGCTCGATGCCGCGGAAGATGTCCGGCATCGCGATCAGCGTGATCGAGGCGTCGAGGGTCGCCAGCAGCACCGCCAGGGTCGTGTTGGAGAGGGCGATCCACTTGTAGCGGTCTGACATCGCGACCCACTATACCCAGGCAAACTGCGTAGTTAACCTGTCTATCTCACGCTATAGTGCGGCGATGGCGACCAGGACCGAGGCGGCGCCGCTGGCCAGCGATCTGCGGGTGGTGCTCGGCCAGCTGATCCGCCGGCTGCGGGGCGAGCACCGCTTCTCCCTCTCCCAGGGCTCCGTACTCGGCCGCCTCGACCGCGAGGGGCCACAGAGCGTCAGCGACCTGGCGACGGCCGAGCGGGTACGGCCGCAGTCGATGGCGCAGACCGTCGGCGACCTCGAAGGCGACGGCTTGGTCGAGCGGCACCCCGACCCCGGCGACGGCCGTCGTGCTCTGGTCAGCCTCACCGAAGCCGGGCTGACGGAGCTGCGCGAAGACCGCCTCCGCCGCGAGGGTTGGCTGGTCAAGGCGATCGAAGAGCTGCCCGCCGAGGACCAGGCGACGGTCGAGCGGGCGATCGTGCTGCTGCGTCAGCTCGCCGACGCCGAGGTCTAGCGGCCCGGCGACTCAGCGACCGCTGGAGCCGAAGCCACCCTCGCCGCGGGCGGACTCGGCGAGAACCGCCGCCTCGACTGGCTCGGCGAGGGCGATCGGCACGATCACGAGCTGGGCGATGCGGTCGCCGGCGCTGACCCGGAAGGTCTCGGCGGGATCGTTGTTGAGCAGCAGAACCCGGACTTCGCCGCGGTAGCCGGAGTCGATCAGGCCGGGACTGTTGACCAGCGAGATCCCGTGTTCGCGAGCCAGGCCCGAACGCGGCAAGACCAGCCCGGCGTACCCGTCGGGGATCTCGACCGCGACCCCCGTCCCGATCCCCCAGCGCTCACCGGGACCGATGTGCGCCGCCTCGCAGGCGTAGAGGTCGAGGCCGGCATCGCCCGCGTGAGCTCGCGTGGGCAGCACCGCGCCCTCGATCAGCCTTGAGACTCGAAGCTCCACGGGCGGCAGCCTAGACGACGGCGAGATCGTCGAAGCGGTGCAGCTCGCTGACCGGCACCCTGGCGCGGACGAGGACGCCATCCTCGCGCTCGGTCCGCACGAGATCGCCGGCGACCTCGTGCAACTCGTGCAGGCGCCCGCCCTCGGCGTAGGGCACGAGCAGCTCGACCTCGGCCAGGGTTTCCTCGAACGCCGCCTCGATCCCCTCGCGGAGCCCGTCCAGGCCCTCGCCGCCGAGCGCCGAGACGAGCACCGCGTCCGGGTGCGCGAGCACGACCTCGTGGCGCTCGTCCCCGCTCAGCAGGTCGGCCTTGTTGAGCACCAGCAGGCGCGGCTTCTCGCCGGTGCCGATCTCCTCCAGCACCTCGTCGACCGCCTTCATGTCGACGATCCGACGCTCCTCGCTCTCGGAGGCATCGACGACGTGGACGATCAGGTCGGCGAGAACGGTCTCCTCCAGGGTCGCCTTGAAGGCCTCGACCAGCTGGTGGGGCAGCTTCTCGATGAAGCCGACGGTGTCGGTCAGCAGGTAGTCCCGGCCGCAGAGCTCGAGGCTGCGGGTGGTCGGGTCGAGGGTGTGGAAGAGCCGGTCCCCGACGCCGACCTCGGCCCCGGTGAGGGCGTTGAGCAGGGTCGACTTGCCGGCGTTGGTGTAGCCGGCGAGGGCGACTCGCGGCAGTGAGGAGCTCTCGCGCTGGGCGCGCATCACGCCGCGGTTCCGTTCGAGCCGCCCGAGCCGTCGGCGCAGCGCGGCGATGCGGTTGCGGGCGAGGCGGCGGTCGGTCTCGATCTGGGTCTCGCCCGGGCCCCTGGTGCCGATGCCGCCGTCCATGCGGCCGGCGCCGAGGCGCTCGAGGTGGGTCCAGAGGCCCCGCATACGGGCCATGTTGTATTCGAGCTGGGCCAGCTCGACCTGGAGCTTGCCCTCGGCCGAGTGGGCGTGGTCGGCGAAGATGTCGAGGATCACCGCGGTGCGGTCGATCACCGGCACGCCCAGCGCCGCCTCGAGGTTGCGCTCCTGGCGCGGCGCCAGCTCGTCGTCGCAGGCGACGAGGTTGGCGTCGGCGGCCTTGATCTCCGCTTTCAGCTCCTCCAGCCGGCCGCGGCCGAAGTAGCGGTCGGGATCTGGTTTGGGGCGCTGCTGAGTCGCCTCGCCGGCGGTGGCGACCCCGGCGGTGCGCAGCAGCTCCCTCAGCTCCGCCAGCGGCTCGCCCGGCTCGCGCCCGTCGACGATGCCGATCGCCAGGGCGCGCTGGCGTGCCCGCGGGTTCGAGACCCCGGCGCCGTTCACGCCGGCCGCACCGTTGTGCGTCTGCGCGTTGCGGCCATTTCTCGAACGTTGCACTCGGGGTGATTGTAGGCAACGTCCCTGGCTGGATAGGGTTAGCCGCCGTGAAGGTCTTTGTCACCGGAGGGACGGGGTTCATCGGCGGCGAGGTCGTGCGCCAGCTGCGCGAGCGCGACGACGAGGTCGTCTGCCTGGTCCGTAGTCCCGCGAAAGCGAAGGCGGTCGAAGCGCTCGGCTGCGAGCTCGTCGCCGGCGATCTCGGCGAGAAGGCAGCGATCCGGGCCGGCATGGAGGGATGCGACGCGGTCATCCACGCGGCGGCCATGTACGAGGTCGGGATCCCGGCCTCGCAGCGCGAGCCGATGCGCGAGGCCAACGTCGCCGGCACCGAGAACGTGCTTGGCGCGGCGCTGGAGGCGAAGATCCCCAAGGTCGTCTACGTCTCCACCGTCGGCATCGGCCAGACCTACGGCAAGACGATCGACGAGTCCTACGAGGCCCCGGACGGCCCCTTCACCTCCTGCTACGAGGAAACCAAGTGGCAGGCACACCAGGTGGCGAAGCGGCTGATCGGCGAGGGCCTGCCCTGCACGATCGTCCAGCCCGGCGGCGTCTACGGCCCCGGCGACACCTCCTCGGTCGGCCAGCTGCTGAACCAGTTCCTCGAAGGCAAGATGCCCCTGATCCCCTTCCCCGAGCTCGGCATGTGCCTGACCCATGTCGAGGACATCGCCGGCGGCATCATCCTGGCGCTCGACAAAGGCGTGGCGGGCGAGACCTACGTGATC
>DATBXZ010000023.1:0-4070 GCA_036513995.1 Solirubrobacterales bacterium
CCTCGGCATCGAGGCCGGCGGCGTCACCAACGCCCACCCCGCCTCCGCCTCGGCGCCTCCGCTCGGCGCCGCCAGCACCGTCGTCGCGCCCAGCGCCGAACCGAGCACCGCCCCCGGCGAAGTCGACGAAGAGCTGCTGCAGGCGGTCCAGGCGGCGACCTCCCTGCTCAAGGCCTACCGCACCCACGGCCACCTCGCCGCCCAGCTCGACCCGCTCGGCTCCGAGCCGAAGGGGGACCCGGCGCTGCAGCCGGAGAACGTAAACCTGACGCCGGAGCTGATGGCCCGGATCCCGGCTTCGATCCTGCGCATCGGCGTCCCCGGCGAAACCCTGCTGGAGGCGCTGCCGCGGATGCGCCAGACCTATTGCGGCACGATCGCCTACCAAGTCGAGCACCTCTCCTCGCACCAGCAGCGGATCTGGCTGCGCGAGATGATCGAGACCGGCGCCCACCGCCAGCCCCTGACCGACGACGAGAAACGGCGCCTGCTGGAGCGCCTGATCGATGTCTTCCAGTTCGAGCGCTTCCTCGAGAAGGCCTACCTGGGCCAGAAGATGTTCTCGATCGAGGGGCTCGACGTGGTCGTGCCGATGCTCGACGAGCTGGTCACGCTCTCCCACCGCGCCGGCGCCGAGGAGGTCGTCTTCGGGATGGCCCACCGCGGCCGCCTCAGCGTCCTCGCCCACAACCTCGGCCGCCCGGTCGAGTCGATCCTGGCCGAGTTCGAGGGCTCGAAGCGGCTCGGCGCGGTCAAGGCGGTGGCGGGGATCCCCCACGGCGGCACCGGTGACGTCAAGTACCACTACGGCCACCGCGGGATCTACGAGACCTCCGCAGGCGAGAAGATCTCGGTCCGCCTCTACCCCAACCCGAGCCATCTCGAGTTCGTCGACCCGGTGGTCACCGGCGGCGCCCGCTTCCTGCAGTCCGACTTCGAGGGCCCCGAGCTCAGCCACGATCCCAAGCGCGCGGTGCCGGTGCTGCTGCACGGGGACGCCGCCTTCCCTGCCCAGGGGGTCGTCGCCGAGACGCTCAACCTGCAGGCGCTGAAGGGCTACAGCACCGGCGGCACGATCCACGTCATCCAGGACAACCAAGTCGGCTTCACCACCGACCCCGAGGAGGCCCGTTCGACCCCCTACGCCGCCGACATGGCGAAGGGCTTCAACGTGCCGATCGTCCACGTCAACGCCGACGACGTCGAGGCCTGCTCGGCGGCGGTGCGCCTGGCGATGGCCTACCGCGAGCGCTGGGGCCGCGACGTCGTCATCGACGTGATCGGGTACCGCCGCTTCGGCCACAACGAGACCGACGAGCCCGCCTACACCCAGCCGACCACGGCGGCCAAGATCAAATCCCACGCTCCGGTCTCGGAGATCTATGCCGAGAAACTGATCGGCGAGGGGACGATCTCCGCCGAGGACGTCGGCCACGCCTCCGAGCAGCGCCGCGAGGAGATGTCGGCGGCGCTGAAAGGGCTGCGCGAGAAGATGGAGGCGGGCGAGTACGAGGACCCGACGATGAGCACGACCAGCAGCACCGGCGAACTGCTCGACCGCACCGCCAGCCCCCCGGTCGACACCGCGGTCGACGCCGGCAGGCTGCGCTCGCTGAACCAGGAGCTGCTGAAGACCCCGGACGGCTTCAACGTCCACCGCAAGCTGCGCCGCCCGCTCTCGAAGCGGATCGAGGCGCTCGAGCAGGGCGGGGTCGACTTCGGCCAGGCCGAGGCGCTGGCCTTCGGCTCGCTGCTGACCGAGGGCGTCCACATCCGCCTCACCGGCCAGGACACCGAGCGCGGCACCTTCTCCCATCGCCACCTCGTCCTCCACGACGAGAACACCGGCCTGCGGTACACGCCGATGCAGAACCTCGAGGACGCCTCCGCCCCCTTCGAGCTCTACAACAGCCCGCTCTCGGAGATCGCCTGCCTCGGCTTCGAGTACGGCTACTCGGCCGCCTCGCCCAACTCACTGGTCCTCTGGGAGGCCCAGTTCGGCGACTTCGCCAACGCCGGCCAGGTGATCATCGACAGCTTCATCGTCTCCGGCGAGTCGAAGTGGGGGCAGACCAGCCGCCTCACCCTGCTGCTGCCGCACGGCTACGAGGGGTCCGGGCCAGAGCATTCCAGCGCCCGCATCGAGCGCTTCCTCGCCCTCGGTGCCGAGGGCAACATCCGCATCGCCAACCCCACCACCGCCGCCCAGTACTTCCACCTCTTGCGCCGCCAGGCGCTGATCCGCAAGCCGCGCCCGCTGATCGTCTTCACCCCGAAGGGGCTGCTGCGCCTCGATCGCGCGACCTCCAGCCTCGAGGACCTCACCGGGGGCGAACTGCGGTTCATCCTCGACGACCCGAAGGCGCAGGACCGTCACGAGAAGGTCGAGCGCCTGATCCTCTGCACCGGCAAGGTGTACTACGACATCGACGCCAGCGAGCGGCGGGAGGATGCGGAGAACGTGGCGATCGCCCGGGTCGAGATGATCTACCCGTTCGCGAAGGAACAGCTCGAAGCCCTGATCGCCTCCTACCCGAACCTGAAAGAGATCGCCTGGGTACAGGAGGAGCCACGCAACATGGGCGCCTGGAAGGTGATGTCGCGGCGCATGCCGGGGCTGCTGCCGGAGGGGGTCGAGCTGACCTACATCGGCCGCCAGGGCCGGGCCAGCACCAGCGAGGGCTACTCGGGCGCACACGTGCTGGAGCAGGAGCGCATCGTCCTGACCGCACTCACACCCGGCGCCTGACGCCGATGCCGGGCTCGCCTTTCGAGAAGCCCGTCCCCGGGCGCCTGTTCGTCTGGGTGAAGCGGCTCTCCTGGGTCGAGCTGGCGATCTTCAGCAGCCTGATCGTGTTCTGGCTCCTACCGGGGTTCGAAACCGAGACGATGCTGTTCGGGTGGGCGCACGGGCTCGGCTTCGTCGCCCTCTGCATCGTCATCTGGATCGCCGCGGTACGCCGCGAGGCCCCGTACACCCTGCTAGCCGCAACCCTTACCCCAGTCGGCCCCGTGGGCAGTGTGATCGGCATCGAACTGATCGAGCGCAAGGGCTGGGGGGTGGCCGGTCCGGGCGACGAGGACTCCGTTCGTGCCCAAAGCACTGCCGATCCGTCCTAAACCAGTTAATCGCGCTTGACCACAGGGGGTTGACGCGGTATAGCTAGTCGGTGACTGTTCCTTCTGGGCAGTCCCGTCCAGGGGAACGGCCGCGTCGGCATCCCTCCCTGGCTACCGACGCGCTGGTGCAGTGAGGGTCGCGCGGACCCCCCTGCCTCCCGCGGCCCCGCTGCACCCTTATCGGGGTGTCAACGGTCGGGCTCGGTCACTTCAGGTTTCTCAGCACCGTCTGCAGGATGCCGCCGTTCTGGAAGTAGGTGACCTCGTTGGGGGTGTCGAGGCGGACGGTCGCGGTGAACTCGATCGGGGTGCCGCCGTCCGGCGTCGCCGTGACCGTCACCGACTTCGCCCGGCCGTCCTCGAGGTCGCCGAAGTCGAAGGTCTCGGCGCCACTCAGTCCCAGTGACTCGGCGCTCTCGCCCTCGGCGTACTGGAGTGGCAACACACCCATCCCGATCAGGTTCGAACGGTGGATGCGCTCGAAGCTCTCGGCAATGACGGCGCGGACGCCCAGCAGCTTCGTCCCCTTCGCGGCCCAGTCGCGCGAGGAGCCGGAGCCGTACTCCTTGCCCGCCAGCACCACCAGCGGCACCCCCTCCTCGGCGTAGGCCATCGCGGCGTCGTAGATGAACGTCTCCTCGCCGTCGGGGAAGTGACGGGTGTAGCCGCCGGCGCGCTCGACCAGCAGGTTGCGCAGGCGGATGTTGGCGAAGGTGCCGCGGATCATCACCTCGTGGTTGCCGCGCCGGGCGCCGTAGGAGTTGAAGTCGACGACCTCGACCCCCTGCTCGGTCAGCCAGCGACCCGCCGGGCTGTCGCGTTTGATCGCCCCGGCCGGCGAGATGTGGTCGGTGGTGACCGAGTCGCCGAGCTTCAGCAGCACGCGCGCGCCGTCGAAGTCGGTGACCGGCTCCGGCGTCTTCGGCATACCCTCGAAGTACGGGGGCTTC
>DATBXZ010000024.1:0-9795 GCA_036513995.1 Solirubrobacterales bacterium
GCGAGCTGAGCCAGCTCCGGGCGGTCGTCGGACGGTTGCAGCACCGACCACTCGTGGCCCAGCAGCTCTGCCAGCGGCAAGCCACGGTGGACGTCGGTCTGGGCATGGTCGGCGAGCAGGATCAGCGCGTGCTCCTCGAGAAAGGAGTCGAGGCCGCCGCCGGCCTCGACGAACTTGGCGAAGCAGTGGTCCGCCTTGGCGATCGACTCGACGCTCGCCTGCGGCCCGTGCCGGTGGGAGTAGTTGTCGTTGTCCGGCAGCGAGAGCAAGAGGAAGTCGAAGAGGTCCTCCTTCAACAGCTCCGCCGAGCAGCAGGCCGCATAGCCGTCGCGGCTGCCGGGGATCGAGGTCGACTTGCACGGCACCTCGCGGCTGGCGTAGAGGTCGCCGTAGAAGAGCTCGGTGGGACCGTAGGTGTGGTGGCGGAACTTGAGCCGGGTGGCATCGACGGCGCGGCGCATCAGCCCCTCCAGCGAGACCTCGTGGCGCTGCCGGCCCCGGTAGATCAGGAACGGCGTGCAGGCGGTGCGGGCGCCGGCGTCTTCGAGGCTCTCGAAGACCGTCTCGATCTCCGGGCTGAGGTGGGCCAGGTTCATGTTGTAGACGAGGTCGTAGAGCGCCCGGAAGACACCGAAGGCGCGGGTCGCGTCGAGCGAGGAGCCGTACTCGACGTAGCGCCGCTCGAGCCGGTGGTACCAGTTCATGCCGCTGATCCAGTGGCGGTCGGAACCGACGCCGGTGACCATCTCCGAGCAGGCGACCGGGGTCACCGAGGGAAAGCTGGAGACGCAGTCCTCGATCAGGACGCCACGCTCCAGCAGCGCCGCGAAGGTCGGGGCCCGCTCCTCGGCGATCGCCCGCCGCAGCATGTCGCTGCGCAGCGAGTCGACGTAGGTGAGGACGAGCTTCCTGGTGCGCGGCATGGCCCGAATGATGCTCGACCGGCTCGGTCGGCCCGGGCGCTAGCGGAGGACGCGGAGGCCGGCGTGCTTGCGCTGGGCGCGGCGGTGGCGGGAGATCCCGAGCCAGGCCAGGGCGACGATCACGACCAGGACCAGGACCGGCAGCAGCAGCGAGACGGCGACGATGACCAGGGCCGCCAGGGCGACGATGAAGGCGAGGGCTCCGCCGCCGCTGCCTTCGCGGCGGCTGGCACCGGCGATCAGGTCGCTGATCACGAGGCAGCCGAGGATGGCGCCGGCGAGGGCGAGGATGGCGCCGAGCGGGCCGTCGAGCAGGAAGCCGGCGACGAGGCCGATCACCGCGGCGAGCAGGGTCATCCGCCCGCGGGCGGAGCCGTGGGTCCCGGTGGTGCCGGCGAGCATGCCGATCGCGATGCCGATGCCGACGTCGGAGAGAAAGTCCACATGCGAAAACCTAGCCTCCCGGGCGCGACGGCGTCGATCCGCCACACTTCCGTGCATGAGCGAGGTGCCTCCACCGCCGCACCGGCGTCGTGCCCACACCAGCACCCGCGACCTCGAGCGCTACGCCGGCCTCTTCGCCGAGCGGACGACGGTGATGCGCTCCTCGGCGATGCGCGACCTGATGGCGATCACCGCGCGGCCGGAAGTGATCTCCCTCGCCGGTGGCCTGCCGGACACCTCGACCTTCCCGCCGCAGAGCTTCGCCGCGCAGATGACCCGGATCGCCCAGGAGTCCGCGGCCGAGGCGCTGCAGTACGGGCCGACCGAGGGCTTCGAAGAGACCAAGGACTGCATCGTCGAGGTGATGGGCGGCGAGGGAATGCTGGTCGACCCGCACGACATCATCGTCACCACCGGTGGCCAGCAGGCGATCGACCTGGTCTGCAAGACGCTGGTCGACCCCGGCGACGTCGTCATCTGCGAGGCCCCGACCTATCCCGGAGCGATTCCCGTCTTCTGCAGCTACCAGGCCGAGGTGATCCAGGTCGAGTGCGACGAGGACGGGATGCTGGTCGACGAGCTCGAGCAGCTGCTCGAGCGGTTGCGACAGGAGGGGCGGCGGCCGAAATTCGTCTACACCGTCCCCAGCTTCCAGAACCCGGCCGGGGTCACGATGTCGCTGCCGCGGCGCCAACGCCTGGTCGAGCTGGCCCGGCTGCACGAGCTGCTGGTCGTCGAGGACAACCCCTACGGGCTGCTGCGCTACGGCGGTGAGCCGCTGCCGACGCTCTACCAACTCGACGGTGGCGATTTCGTCGTCTACATCGGCACCTTCTCGAAGATCCTCTCCCCGGGGATCCGCCTCGGCTGGGCGGTGGCGCCGCCGCCGGTGATGGAGAAGATCGTGCTCGGCAAGCAGGCGGCCGACCTCTGCACCTCGACCCTGACCCAGTACTTCGTCCGCGAGTACTTCGCCGAAGGGCGCTGGCGCCAGTACGTCGCCGACCTGGTCGAGATCTACCGCCGTCGCCGCGACACGATGCTGGCGGCGCTGCGCGAGCACTTCCCCGCGGCGGCGACTTGGACCGAGCCGCAGGGCGGGCTCTTCATCTGGGCGACCCTGCCCTCCTACATCGACACCGGCGACCTGCTGGCGAAGGCGCTGCGGGCCGACGTCGCCTTCGTCCCCGGCCAGGCCGCCTACATCGACGAGCGCGGCCGTGCCTCGATGCGGCTCAACTTCTCCGGCGTCGGCGAGAACGAGATCCGCGAGGGCATCCGCCGCATCGGCGCCGTTATCGACGACCAGGTCGGCCTCTACGAAGCGTTGACCGGAGAGCAGTCGCTGCCCGCGACGCCCCAGGAGCAGGAGACCAACGTGCTGCCCTTCCGGAAGACGGCCGAGGGCTCAGGGTGAAGGTCGCGGTCCTCAAGGGCGGCCGTTCGCTCGAGCGCGGCGTCTCGCTGCGCTCGGGAGCGCGGGTCGAGGACGCCCTGGAGCGACTCGGCCACGAGGTCGTCGCCCTCGACGTCGGCGGCGACCTGGTCGAGCGGCTGAGCGTCGAGCGGCCCGACGTCGCCTTCGTCGCCATGCACGGGGTCGGTGGCGAGGACGGCACCGCGCAAGAGCTGCTGGAGATCCTCGGCATCCCCTTCACCGGCCCGGGCGCTGCCGCCTGTGCCCGCTGCATGGACAAGTCCCAGGCCAAGCACTCGATCCGCGAGGCCGGGCTGCCGACCCCGGACTGGTTCGCCTTCAGCCAGACCGCCTTCCGCGAGCTTGGCGCCGCCGACGCCTTGCCCCGGCTCGAGCAGAGCCTTGGCTTCCCGCTGGTGGTCAAGCCGAGCCGGGGCGGCTCCTCGCTCGGCGTCAAGTTCGCCGCCGGTGCGGGCGAGGTCCCCCAGGCGTTGGTCTCCGCCTTCAGCTACGACGACCGGGTTCTGCTCGAGCGCTTCGTCGACGGTCGCGAGCTGGCGGTCGGCGTGCTCGGCGAGGAGGCGCTGCCGGTGGTCGAGGCGATCCCGGAGCAGGGCGACAGCTACGACTTCGAGGCTCGCTATGAGATCGGCCGCACCCGCTTCGTCTGCCCCGCCGAGCTCGAGGCCGGAGAGCAGGCCGCGGTGACCGAGGCGGCGCTCGCCACCTACCGGGCCCTGGGCTGCTCCGGCTTCGCCCGGGTCGATCTGATCCTCGGCGCCGACGGGCCCCAGGTGCTGGAGGCCAACGCGATCCCCGGCCTCACCGACACCAGCCTCCTCCCCCAGGCGGCCGAGGCCGGTGGCCTGTCCTTCGAGCAGCTGGTCGAGCGCATCCTCGACCTCGCGCTCGACACCTCGACCGTCTAGGAGGGATTCCTAGGAGTCGGCGCCGGAGGCGAAGTCTTCGGGGGTGACCTCGTCGAGGAACTCTTTGAACTTGTCGACGACCTCCTCGGTGTCCTCGACCTCGTGCTCGAACTCGATCGCCGACTCCTCGATCACGTCCTCGGCGGCGAAGATCGGGGCCGAGACCCGGACCGCGAGGGCGAGGGCATCGGAGGGGCGCGAGTCGATCTCGACCTCGGAGCCGTTGACCGAGACCGTGATCGAGGCGTAGAAGGTGTTGTCGCGCAGCTCCGTCACCGAGACCCGCTCGCACTTGGCGTCGAGCTGCTCGAGCACGTCGGAGAGCAGGTCGTGGGTCATCGGCCGCGGCGTCGAGGCGCCCTGCAGCTTCATCAGGATCGCCGCCGCCTCGGGATGGCCGATCCAGATCGGCAGGAACCTGTTCCCGTCGACCGTCTTCAGCAGCACGATCGGCTGCTTGCCGACCATGTCGAAGCTGACGCCATAGATCTGCATCTGCTGCACGAGAGGGGCTCCCGACCGTGGTTGACGGCCAAGTATAGGTCGGGCGAGTGGGCGATCCTGGATTCGAACCAGGGACCTCGTCCTTATCAGAGACGCGCTCTAACCAACTGAGCTAATCGCCCGCGGCCGGCGATGATAGCGGCGTCGCGAGCGCGGGTCAGAGTGCCGCTCAGCGGCTTCGCTTGCGCAGCCCGCGGGCCAGCGCCCGGGCCTCGTCGAGGTCGTCGAAGCGCAGCTCGGCGACGACCCCGTTGCCCCTGGCCCGCACCACGACCTCGTGGCCGAGTGCCGCCTCGAGGTCATCGCCAGCCGCCTCCAGCGCCGCTGCCTCCTCCGGGTCGACCGCCGCTCGCCTTGGCCTGTCTTTTGGCTGGCCAGCCAGCCGAACCCTGTTCTCGGTCTCGCGCACCGACCAGCCACCGCGCACCGCATCGCGGGCGAGGCGCCGGCGCACGTCGTTGCCGCTGGCGCCGAGCAGGGCGCGACCGTGGCCCTCGCTGAGCTCGCGACCCTCGAGCAGCTCCAGGGCCTCGTCGGGCAGCTCCAGCAGGCGGATCAGGTTGGAGACGGCAGGGCGGCTACGGCCGACGCGGCGGGCCAGCTCCTCTTTGGTCAGCCCGAGGTCCTCGACCAGAGCGGCGCAGGCCTTCGCCTCCTCGACCGGGTTGAGGTCCTCGCGGACCATGTTCTCGATCAGCGCCGCCTGCAGCCGCTCCGCCGCGGCCTGCTCGCGGACGACGGCCGGCACCTTCTCGAGGCCGGCCTGCTGAGCGGCACGCCAGCGGCGCTCGCCGGCGACGAGTTCGTAGCTGCCGTCGGGAAGGGGGCGGACGAGGAGCGGCTGGACGATGCCGCTGGCCTCGATCGAGGCGGCGAGGGCGGCGAGGGCCTCAGGGTCGAACTTGGTCCGTGGCTGGGCGGGGTTGGGCTTGATCAAGCCGACCGGCAACTCGCGCAGCTCGCCGGCATCGCTGTCGGCGACTTCCGGCAGGATCGCCGACAGACCGCGGCCAATGCCGCGTTTGGTGCCGCTAGCCACGCGCGTCGAGCTCCTTCGTCAGCGCCTGGTAGGCGACGGACCCGCGTGAGGAGGGAGCGTGCTCGGTCACGGGCAGACCATAGCTCGGCGACTCGGCGACTCGGACGCTGCGGGGGATCACCGTCTCGAAGACCATCTCCGGGAAGTGCTGGCGCAGCTCCGCCTCGACGTCCTGGGCGAGGCGGGTGCGCTCGTCGTGCATGGTGATCAGCAGTCCCGCCACCTCCAGCTTCGGATTTAGCTCGCGGCGGATCATGCCCAGGGTCTCGAGGAACTGGACCAGGCCCTCGAGGGCAAGGTACTCGGCTTGTACCGGCACGATCACCCGATCGGCGGCGGTGAGGGCGTTGACGCTGACCGGACCCAGGGCCGGGGGGCAATCGAGCAGGGTCACCGCGAAGCGCTCCCGCACCGGCCCCAGCCGCTCCCGCAGCCGCGTCTCCGAGCCGTCGATCCGCGGCAGCTCGACCGCGGCGCCGGCGAGGTCGCGGCTGGCCGGGACCAGCCAGAGGTTGTCGGGCCCGGCCGGGCGGGCGGCCTCGGCGACGGAGACGTCCCCGGTCAGGCAGTCGTAGGAAGAGGGGTGCATCTCCCTGCCGCCGCCCAGCGCGACCGTCGCGTTGCACTGCGGGTCTAGATCCACCAGCAACGTCTGCCGACCACCCGCGGCGACGCAGGAGGCGACGTTGACGGCGGTCGTCGTCTTGCCGACGCCGCCCTTCTGATTCGCCACCGCGTAGACCGTGCCCATATCGCAGCCACCCTATTTGCCCGCGCGCAGCGGCGGGAGGTCGGATAGCCTGCCCCTCGTGACTGAGATTGCCGACTGGCCCGAGGAGCCCGCCGAGCGCGTTCGCGAGCTGGTCGAGGGCGTTCTGGACGAGCTCGACCTGGAGGGCGAGGTCGCGGTCGAGGAGGACGACGACCGCATTGCCGTCGCGGTCGAAGGCGAGGACGACTACGGCCTCCTGATCGGCAAACGCGGCCAAACGATCGACGCCCTGCAGCTGCTCTGCTATCAGGCGGCCTTTCGCGGCCTGCGCGAGCGCAAGCGCGTGGTGGTCGACGCGGCGGGGTACAGGGAGCGCCGGCGCGAGACCCTGGAGAGTCGGGCCGACCGGGCGGCGGAGCAGGCCCTCGGCGACAGCCGTGTGGTCGAGATGGACCCGATGAGCGCCCAGGAGCGCCGCGTCGTCCACGAGCGGCTGAAGGAGCGGGCCGGAATCGAGACCTACAGCGAGGGCGACGAGCCCAATCGCTGCGTCATCGTCGCTCCCCTAGTCGCGGAGTGAGCCCGGACCCCACTGCGGTGCTCGACCCGGCCGGCCGCGAGGCCCTGGGCAAGGTCCTCGAGCTGCTCGCGCAGGAGCGCGCCTCGGTCAGCTCCGTGGTCGACGAGCGCGCCTGGAGGGTCCACGTCGCCGACAGCCTCACCGGCCTGGAGGTGGAGGAGCTGGCACAGGCGGGGCGGATCGCGGACGTCGGGGCCGGTGCCGGCTTCCCCGGGCTCGCGCTCGCCGTCGCCCTTCCCGATGCCCAGGTCGACCTGATCGAGTCCGTGACCCGCAAGTGCGCCTTCATGCGGCGCGCCATCGCCGCGGCCGGCATCGCCAACGCCAGCGTCCTCGATACCCGCTCCGAGGACCTCGCCTCAGCGGAGGGTCGCGAGGCCTACGACGTCGTCACCGCCCGGGCCGTAGGCCGGCTCTCGACCCTGGCCGAGCTCGCATCCCCACTCCTGAAGCCAAATGGAGCCCTGATCGCCTGGAAGGGCAAGCGCGACGAAGAGGAAGAGCGGCAACTCGCCAACGCTTCCGAGCCCCTTGCGATGACCCCGCGGCAGATCCTCGACGTGGGCTCCCGCGCCGGCAGCAAACACCGCCACCTCCACGTCATCCGCAAGTCCGCCCCCACACCAGCCGACCTACCTCGAAGGCCCGGCATGGCCAAGAAGCGCCCCAAGGGCTAGGCGGTTTCGTCTAACGAAGGGGCGTGCAGTGGGTCCAGAGGACCCACCCTGCCCTACCGCCGCTTCTTCTTCTTTTTCGGCGGTTTAGGCGGAGGTTTCGCCGCCGCGATTGCAGCCGCCCCCTCGGGCGTCGCCGCGACCGGCATCGGGATGATTTTTTTGACCACCAGACCCTGGCCGATCGTCCAGATGTTGGTGGTGATCCAGTAGACGATCAGGCCGGCGGGGAAGTTGATGACGAAGGGGACGAAGACGAGCGGCAGCACGAACATCATCGTCCGCTGGCTTTTGTCGGCCGTCACCGACATGAAGAGGCTCGAGGCGAGCTGGGTACCGACATACATGACCAGCAGCACGATCAAAACGCTGCCGGTGGCCGCTGCGGTCAGGTCCGGGATGAAGCCGAAAGCCGCCTGGCTGCCGCATTCGCCGGCCTTGCAGCCGATGTCCGACGGCAGCTCTTCGCGCAGTACGTAGAAGAGGGTGATGAAGACCGGGAGCTGAGCGACGAGCGGGATGCAGGAGGCAAAGGGGTTGACTTTGTTCTCTTTGTAGAAATTCATCATCTCTTGCTGCATCCGCTGTTTGTCGTTCTTGTATTTGGCCTGGATCTCTTTGATCTGGGGCTGCAGGGCCTGCATCGCGCGCATGCCTTTGAGCTGTTTGTAGGTCAGCGGAATCAGCAGCGCCCGCACGGTGATCGTCAGGGCGATGATCGAGAAGCCCCAGCTGAGGCCGGCGTTGTCGTGAAAGAACTGCAGCAGTCCGTTGGCGATGTCGACCAGGAACTGCGGGGCGAGCTGGATCGCGAGCGGGAGCATCAGACCCTCGCCTCACCGTGATGCTCGGCGGGGTCGACCGGGCTGACCCGCAGGGTAAATTTGTCGGGGACGGGATCGAAGCCGCCGTGGCTGAAGGGGTTGCAGCGCAGCAGTCGCCAGCTGGCGAGGAGAAGGCCACGGACTACACCGAAGCGCTCGATCGACTCGGTCGCGTAGGCCGAGCAGGTCGGCTCGTAACGACAGCGGCGGGGTCGGGACGGGGAGATCCAGCGGCCGTAGGCGGCGATCGGGGCGAGGACGATGCGTTTCACGTGGAACGCCCCCCCGCCAGTGCCTCTTCGAGGCTCTTGGCGACGCCGCCACTGCCCTCGCGCTCGATCAAGCCGCCGATCTCCGAGCGGGCGACGATGACGAAGTCGTGCCGCTCCGGCAGCCGATCGGATAGTCCCCAGAAGGCCTCGCGCAGCGCCCGCTTGACGCGGTTGCGCTCCACCGAGCCGCCAACCTTGCGGCTGACCGAGACACCGAGCCTCACGTCCTCGCGCTCCTCGTCACGGCGGGGAAAGGTGTAGAGAACGAGATAGCGGGTCGCATGTGATGAACCGTCGCGGTAGACGCGGTCGAACTCGCCGCTGCGTGAGAGGCGCCGTCGCTTCGGCGCCATCTACGGGGTGAGGCGCTTCCGCCCTTTGCGCCGGCGTCGCGCGAGGATCGCGCGGCCGCCGCGGGTGCTCATCCGGGCGCGAAAACCGTGCGTCTTCGCGCGCTTCCGCTTCTTTGGCTGATAGGTGCGCTTCATGCCGACGGCAGTATACGGACGGCGCCGTGAAATCTTTTCCACGGGATTTGCGGGGCGCCGGGGATACCCGGACAGGCACGCCGCTATGGTCGCCGGCCAGGTGCCAGATGACTCCCCACGACACGAACTCGACGCCCTCTGGCGGGCGACCCAGGACCGACTTCGAGCCTCGGTGCCCGAGTCGACCTTCCGCCTCTGGCTGGAGCCCCTGCGGGCAGTGGGAGCCGATGCCGATGCCCTCTACCTGACCGGGCCGGAGGGGATCCGAGCCTGGGCCGAGCGGCGCTATTCCTCGCTGATCGCCCAGGCTCTAAGTGCCGCCGGCACCCCGCTGCGGCAGGTCCATTTCACGGCCGGAGAGGAGGGTCCCGCCGGGGCTTCAGCCGCCCTGGAGGGCGCCGAGCTGAACCCCAACTACACCTTCGACCGCTTCGTCATCGGCAGCGGTAACCGGCTTGCCCACGGCGCCGCCCTCGCCGTCGCCGAGGCGCCGTCCGAGGCCTACAACCCGCTCTTCCTGCACGGTCCTCCCGGCCTCGGCAAGACCCATCTGCTGGCCGCCATCGCCAACTACCTGCGGGCCAGCGCGCCCGGACTCAGCGTCCGCTATACGACTGCCGAGTCCTTCACCAACGAGTTCGTCGGCGCCCTCAAGTCCGCCGGGGCCGAGGGCTTCAAGGCTCGCTACCGCGACCTCGACGTGCTGCTGATCGACGACGTCCAGTGCCTCGAGGGCAAGCCGGCCACGGAGGAAGAGTTCTTCCACACCTTCAACGCCCTCTATGAATCCGGCAGCCAGCTGGTCCTCTCCGCCGACCGCATCCCCAGCGAGCTCTCGACCCTGGCCTCGCGCCTGCGCGACCGCTTCGAGTGGGGGCTGACCGTCCCCGTGGAACCGCCCAACCTCGCCACCAGGCTCACGGTCCTGCATCACCTGGTGGAGGAGTCCGGGATCGAGATCGCCGACTCCGGCGCCCTGAACGAGCTCG
>DATBXZ010000025.1:0-2881 GCA_036513995.1 Solirubrobacterales bacterium
CCGAGCTCTCCTGCGGGATGTCGCTCAGCGCCGCCCTGCGGTCGCTGCGTGGGCGCGTCCCCGGCAGCGAGCTGGCGACCCTGGTCGCGGCGATCGAGCGCTCGCGCCGCTTTGGCTCGCCGCTGGCCGAGCAACTGCGCCGACAGGCCGGCGCCCTGCGCCGCGACAGCCGCCGTGCCGTCGAGGAGCGCGCCGCTCGCGCGGCACCGAAGATCCAGCTCGTCGTCGCCCTGGTCCTCGTCCCCTCGGTGCTGCTGATGATCGCCGCCGGCCTGATCGCCAACGCCGGCTCGCTGCTCTCGGGCTTCTAGGGACGAGACTCGGCCGCCTCCTCGCGCAGGCGCTTGGCGACGGTGGCGGTGGCGGCGCTGATCTCCTCCAGCTCCTCGGCCTTCTTCTTGTGGCCGCTGACGTAGCAGCAGAGGCTGCCGTCGACCAGCTCGAAGGCGAACTTCTTCGGTGCCGACTCGCTCAGCCAGACGATGAAGGTGGGGGCGAAGAGCTGCCGCAGCCAGACGGCGTCCTGGCCCTTGCCGGCGAAGATCTCGTACTTCTCGTCGAGCACCTCGCTCTCCAGCTTGACCCGCTCTTTGGAGCGGCGGAAGGCGTCCTCGAGCTTCTCCAGCGAGCGTAGTCCGAACTTGCGCTGGCAGTAGAGCTCGGGCACGAACGGCACGCACTCGGGGACCGGGACCAGACCGACGGTGTAGCGGTAGTAGTTGGTCTCGCGGTTGCCCTCGCTGTCGGTGCTCTCCTGCTCATACGTATATAGAGCGAGGATGCCTTCGATCCCCTCGCCGATGGGACCGGAGAGGGAGCGCTCGGCGTAGCGGTCATCGCCCTTGCGCAGCAGCGGGGTTGTCGGCGGCAGCGGCGAGCGGCCGTTGAGTTCGAGCCCGTGTTGCTGTGCGTAGGCCTGGAAGAAGGCCTCTTCGGCGCGGGAGTCGGCGATCGCGAAGACGATCGCGACGCCGGCCAAGAGGGCGAGGACGAAGGCCCCACCGCCGACCGCGGGCCCGATCGCGGCGCCGAGGACGCCGCCGACGATCAGGGCCAGGGCCCCGATCAGGACCAGCGTCAGCGTCTTGCGCATCAGCCGCCTGAAGTGAAAGCCGCGCAGGTCGTTGGCGTCGTCGGGCGGGGCGGCGGTCGCGGCACTGACGTCGTCGGGCGGGCTCACGGGCTGAACCTACCGGCCAGCCGCGGATGCAAATCGGGTTGCAGAGGGGGGTCGTGTTGCAAAGTGGGGGAGTGTGGGTTATTGTGGCGCTCGAGTTGAAGCCCAGGACCGGGGTGGTGAGGTTCCTCCCACCTCATCACTCCGGTCCCAACTCTTTCCTGGCCCTCCCGCTCAGAAAGGACTTGCCGAGGTGGCTTTCCGGGGTCTCTACGAGCACAGTCTCGATTCCAAGGATCGCCTCACGGTTCCTTCGCGGTTCCGGGCATCGCTCTCCGACGGCATCGTTCTCTCCAAGGGCTTCGACCCCTGCGTCTGGGTCCACACGACCGCCGAGTTCGAGCAGCTCTCCGACACCTTCCTCTCGCCGCACAGCCCCTTCGGGCGCGACGCCCGCCAGCTGCGCCGGCGCTTCCACGGCGGCTCCTTCGACGAGAAGCTCGACGCCGCCGGGCGCATCCGCCTGCCGAAGCCGCTGATCGACCACGCCGGGCTGGACGGCAACTGCGTCGTGATCGGGGCGGGGGAGTACCTGGAGATCTGGAACGCCGACGCCTGGGCCAAGCAGGAGTCCGAGCTCGACGCCGCCGCCCCCGAGATCGCCGAGGGCCTCGCCGCCGCCGGTAGCGCGTGATCATGAGACTCCATGCTGCCCGCACTTCCGCCCACCACAACCAGCCGTCGACGGGCCCGCGGCTCACGAGTGTCGTGGGCAACGGGCCGATCGACCTCGAGACGATGAGCCACGAGCCGGTGATGGCGCCGGAGCTGACCTCGCTGCTGGCTCCCGAGCCAGGGCAGACGGCGGTCGACTGCACCTTCGGGGCGGGCGGGCACGCGCGGGCGATCGCCGCCCAGCTGGGCTCGGCCGGGACGCTGATCGCGATCGACCGCGACCCCGCCGCCAGGGCCCGTTTCGCCGAGTTCGCGGTCGAGGCGCCCTGCCGGACGCGTTTCCTAAATGTCGACTTCGCGGAAGGTCTACGCACCCTGAGCGGCGAAGGCATGCGGCCAGAGATGATTTATGTAGACCTTGGGATGTCCTCGATGCAGGTGGACGCTTGGCAGCGGGGCTTCTCCTATGCCTACGACGCGCCGCTCGACATGCGCATGGACACGCGCCAGGACTTCGACGCCGCCAAGCTCGTCAACGAGTGGCCGGAGGCGCGGATCGCGCAGGTACTGCGCCAGTTCGGCGAGGAGCGCTACGCCAGCGGGATCGCCCGTGAGATCGCCCGCCGCCGCCCGCTCAGCACGACTTCCGAGCTCGTCGCCGCGGTCAAGGCGGGGATGCCGGCGGCGGCCCGATTCGGCGGCGGCCACCCGGCCAAGCGCAGCTTCCAGGCGATCCGGATCGCCGTCAACGGCGAGCTCGACTCGCTCGACGAGGCGCTGCCGCTGGCCTGGGACATGCTCGCCGTCGGCGGACGCTTCGGCGCGATCGCCTTCCACTCGCTCGAGGATCGGCCGGTCAAGCAGTTCCTCGCCGCCAAGGCGCGCGGCTGCATCTGCCCGCCGGAGCTTCCCGTCTGCGTTTGCGGCCACGAGCCCGAGGCCGAGCTGCTGACCCGGCGCGCGGTCGCGCCCGGCCCGGCCGAGGTCGAGGCCAACCCGCGCTCGCGCTCGGCCCATCTGCGCGTCGCCCTCAAGCTCGAGGAAGGGGAGGCCGGCTGATGGCCGTCGCCGCGCCCAAACGCAGGACCG
>DATBXZ010000026.1:0-4534 GCA_036513995.1 Solirubrobacterales bacterium
CACGTCGACGAGATCGTCCTCCCGGGCGGTGAGCAGGCCCCCAAGCGCGGCCGCGGCAGCGGCCGGCGGATCAACGAGCTGATCAAACCGGGCCAGGAGATCCTCGTCCAGGTGGTCAAGGATCCGTTGAAGACGAAGGGCGCGCGGCTCTCGATGAACGTCTCGATCGCCGGCCGCTACCTGGTCTTCGCGCCGCAGGGGAGCGGCGTCGGCGTCAGCCGCCGCCTCACCGACTCCGAGCGCGACCGCCTGCGCAAGATGGTCGATCGCACCTACAAGGGGCCGGGCGGCCTGATCGTCCGCACCGCCGCTCACGGTGCCAAGAAGTCCGACTTCGTGCGGGAGATCGGCTATCTGCAGCGACTGAACGAGGTGCTGGAGCGGCGCAGTGCCGAGACCAAGGCCCCGTCGCTCGTCTTCCAGGAGGCCGACCTCTCGGTGCGGGTCCTGCGCGACGTCTTCCTCAGCGAGTTCGAGAAGGCGATCATCGATTCCGAGAAGCAGTTCGAGCGGGTCACCAACTTCTTCCAGCGCACGGCGCCTGAGCTGGTCGGCGGCGTCGAGCTCTACAGCGGCCAGAAGCCGCTGCTGGAGAAATGGAAGATCGACGAGGAGATCGAGTCGACGCTGAATCGCCGCGTCGACCTGCCCTCGGGCGGCTATCTGATCATCGACTACACCGAGGCGCTGACCGTGATCGACGTCAACAGCGGCTCCTTTACGGGCCGCGGCAAAGGCGGGCTCGAGGAGACGATCACCAAAGTCAACACCGAGGCGGCCGAGGAGGCGGTGCGGCAGCTGCGGCTGCGCGACATCGGCGGCATCATCGTCATCGACTTCATCGACATGGCCCGGGCCAGCAACCGCGACAAAGTCCTGAAGACGATGCGCAAAGCGCTCGACGCCGACAAGTCGAAGAGCTACGTGGTCGAGGTCTCGCCGTTGGGCCTGGTCGAGATGACCCGCCAGAACGTCACCGACGGGGTGCGTGAGATCCTCACCGCGCCTTGCCCCACCTGCCACGGCGAGGGCGTCGTGCTCTCGGCCGAGACGGTGGCCCTGGAGGGTCTGCGCAAGATGCGCGACATCGCTGCCGAGCAGACCGACAGCGAGGCCTTCCTGCTGCGGGTCAACCCGAAAGTCGCGCACGAGCTGACCGACGAGGACAGCGGTCTCGCCGAGCTCGAGGGGGAAACCGGCAAGCGCTTCCACTTCGAGGGCGGCGACGCGCTGGCGATCGACACCTTCGACATGGTCGAGTCGGGGACCCGCGCGGAGATCGAGGAGCGGGCGCTGCCGTTCAAGGTCGGCGAGGAGGTGCTGGTCAAGATCGACGAGCCGCACATGTACAACGCCGACGACGCGGTCGCCCGGATCGACTCTTACATCGTCAGCGTCACCGGCGGCGGTCGCTTCGTCGGCGAGCGCAAGCTGGTGCGGATCGAGGAAGTCGAGCGCTCGGCCGCGATCGCCTCGCTGCTGGGTGGCGACTCCCCCAACGGCTCCGGTGGCGGCGAGGAAAGCGACTCCAAGCTAGACTCCGCGGCCGCTTCGCGTAAACGCAGTCGTGGCCGTCGCGGCGGTCGCGACCGTTCGCGCGCCAATCAAGGAAGCAAGGACGAGTGAGCCGAGTATGTACGCAGTAGTCGAAACCGGTGGCAAGCAGTACAAGGTCGAGCAGGGAACCTCCCTCCTCGTCGATCGCCTCGACGCCAAGGAGGGCGACAAAGTCGCCCTGCGCGCGGTGATGTTCCGCGACAGCGACGTCCTCGCGGCTCCCAAGGAGCTGGAGAAGGTCAAGGTCGAGGCGAAAGTCGCCGAGCACCTGCGCGGGCCGAAGATCAAAGTCTTCAAATACAAGGCCAAGAAGGGCTACCGGCGCAAGAACGGCCACCGCTCCGAGCTGACCAAGCTCGAGGTGACCGAGGTCAAACTGCTCAAATCGGCGACGAAAAAAGCGGCAGCCGAGAAAAAACCCGCTGCGAAGGAGGAGACCGATGGCTCATAAGAAGGGGCTGGGCTCCAGTCGCAACGGGCGCGAATCGAACCCGAAGATGCTCGGCGTGAAGGTGTTCGCGGGCCAGGAGGTCACCGGTGGCGAGATCATCGTGCGCCAGCGCGGGACCAGGTTCTGGCCGGGCGAGGGCACCGGGCTCGGGCGCGATCACACGATCTTCGCGACGCGGGCCGGCAGGGTGGACTTCAAGGCCGCGCGTCGCGGTCGCACGATCAGCGTTCTGGCTGACGACTGACGTTCCTCGAAGCTAGGAGAGGGCTCGGGTGCCTCTCTCCCCTGCTGGGATTTTCGCCTGGGGAGCCCGCCTCTCTCGCTGAATTTGGTGGGGCGAACATCAGGACGCCGCGCGTCCGAGAGGCACCCAACCCCTCTCTCGGGGTTCAGGGTTAGCCTCTTAGATCCCTATGTACGACAAGGCGAAGATCTGGGTTGAGGGCGGTGCCGGAGGGAATGGGTGCATCAGCTTTCGGCGGGAGGCGCATGTTCCGCGCGGAGGGCCCGATGGTGGGGATGGTGGGCATGGCGGCGATGTCGTGCTGGTTTGCGACCTGTCGAAGCGGGATCTGGGGGCGCTGAAAGGGAGCAGGCACTTCAGGGGGGAGCGGGGGAGTCATGGAGAAGGGTCGAACCGGCATGGGGGCAGGGGGGAGGAGCGGGTGATTCCGGTTCCGGCCGGGACCCAGGCGATCACGGTCGATGGAGGTACCGTCGACCTCGTCGAGGAGGGGCAGCGCGCCGTGGTCGCGCACGGGGGGCGCGGGGGGCACGGGAACAGGCGGTTCGCGACCTCGACCCGGCAGGCGCCGCGGTTTGCGGAGAAGGGGACGAAGGGAGAGGCGGACTGGATCGAGCTGCGGCTGAAACTGCTGGCCGACGTCGGGCTGGTGGGTTTGCCGAACGCGGGGAAGTCCTCGTTGCTGGGGCGATTGACGCGGGCGGCGCCCAAAGTCGCCGACTATCCGTTCACGACGCTGTCGCCGGTGCTGGGGACCCTCGAGGACGACGAGCGGCAGGCCGTGGTCGCCGACATTCCCGGGCTGATCGAAGGCGCGGCGGACGGGGCCGGGCTCGGGCACGAGTTCCTCGCCCACGTCGAGCGCTGCTCGATGCTGGTCCACCTCGTCGACCTGGAGCCGGTGGAAGGCGATCCGGAGGGCAACTACGAGACGGTGCGGGCGGAGCTGGCCGCGCACGGGGCGGGGCTGGAGCGGCTGCCGGAGCTGGTGGCGCTGAGCAAGCGCGACCTGCTGCCGGCCGAGGAGGTCGAAGCGGCGAGGGCGACATGGGCGCGGCGGCTCGGCGACGGCGTGCTCGGCGTGCTCGCGGTGTCCTCGGCGACGGGTGAGGGCCTGGACGAGCTGCGCCGGCGAGTGCTCGCCGAGCTGCCGAAGCTGCAGCCGGTAGCGGCGGTTGCGGCCGGTGAGCCGGCGAGCGAGTTCGAGGCCGAGCACCGCGTCTACCGGCCAGCCGGCGAGGGCGGGTACTGGGTCGAGCGCGAGGAGGACGGCGCCTACCGGGTCTCGGGCCTGGGAGTCGAGCTCCTCTTCGAGCGCCACGACACGAAAAACGAAGAGGCGCTCGCCTACCTCGAGCAGCGCCTGCGCGAGATCGGCGTCATCTCCGCCCTGACCAAAGCCGGCTTCGAGGCGGGCAACGAGGTCCGCGTCGGCGAGCACGAGTTCGAGCTGCACATCTGAGGTTCGGCCGGGGGAGGAGTCGGGTGCTCTCTCCCTTGCTGGGATTTTCGCCTGGGAACCCGTCTCTCTCGCTGATGTTGGTGGGGCGAAAATCAGGACGCCGCGCGTCCGAGAGGCACCCGACTCCTCCAGAGCGGAGCCTCGGCGGGCTCTCTCAGGAGATAGACGAGAGGCCGGCCGCGAGGGCGAAGCCGAGGACGGTGACGAGGCCGGCGGCGCGGCCGGCGTCGGCGCGGGCGTCGGGGATCATCGAGTCGATCAGCATCACCAGCAGGGCGCCGGCGGCGAAGCCGTCGATCGCGGCCTGCGGGCTGCCGCTCGCGGCGTCGGCGGCGGCGTAGCCGGCAACCGTCGCCAGGGTGCAGATCGCCGCGACGACCAGCCACAGCCGCAGGATCGCCGAGCGCGAGGTTCCCGCCCTGCGCATGTCGTCGGCCGAGCCCATCGCCTCGGGCAGGTTGGAGACGAAGATCGCGATCAGCAGGGCGACGCCGACGCCCTTGCCGGCGGCGATGCTGATGCCCAGCACCGCCTGCTCGGGGATCCCGTCGAGGAAGGCGCCGAGCGCGAGTGCGGTGCCGCCTCCGGATCCCTGAGGACGGCCGCGGCGCCCACGCCCCGTCGCGCAGCGGCTGGCGATCAGCCCGTCGAGGGCGAAGTAGGTGAGTGCGCCGACGCCGAGACCGACACCGGTGACGCCCGCTCCGCCGACTCTGAAGCCCTCCTGCGCGAGCTCGAAGCTGACGGCGCTGATCAGCGCTCCGGCGCCGAAGGCGAGCACGAGACCGACCTGCTGCGGGGACCAGCGGCGGGCGAAGCT